>JBAZZN010000021.1:0-16570 GCA_041658815.1 Thermoplasmatota archaeon | reverse complement strand
CGGCTGATCCCGCGAGACCTACGCCAGCTTCCACAGCTTGTACGCGGGCGCTCCTTCCTCGAAGCAGTAGTGGATGCCCGTGAACTTGCGGCGCCACTCGGTGACGAGCTGCTTCACGTCGGCAGGCTTCTCTTTCTTGACGACGACGCGGACCATGAAGTCCGCCACGTCCCGCATGTCGCGCTCCCTCATGCCGATGCGGGTCATCTCCTGCGAGCCCAAGCGCAGCCCGCTGGGGTGCAGCGCGCTCGTGTCGCCAGGAAGCATGTTCATGTTCGTGATCTGGTTGGCGTCCTCGAGCGCTTGCGCGGCCCACGCTCCGCCGCCGTGCTCCTTCACGTCCACTACTACTTGGTGCGACTCGGTGAAGCCGCGCTTCTCCCCGAGGACCTTCACGCCTCGGGCGTGAAGGGCCTCGGCTAGGGCCTTCGCGTTGCGGATGACCTGGTCCGCGTACACCTCGCCAAAGTCGAGCGCTTCGGCGAGCGCGATGGTCTTCGCGGCGAGATGGTGCAGGTGGTGACTGCTTACGGTGCCGGGGAAGACGGCGCGGTCGAGCTTGCGCGCGAGCGTGCCCTGCTCTTCTTCCGCGCCGGGCGGGAAGTTGCCCAGGATGAGGGCACCTTGTGGGCCGGGCAGCGTCTTGTGCGTGCTTCCCGTGATGAAGTCCGCCCCCTCGCGGAGCGGGTCCTGGAAGCGCTTGCCCGCGATGAGACCCATGACGTGCGCGCCATCGTACATGACGCTCGCGCCGACCTCGTGGGCGGCCGCCGCGATCTCCTTCATGGGGGTGGGGAAGAGGAACATCGATTGGCCGATGACGGCGAGCTTGGGCTTCTTCTCGTGGATGAGCTTGACGGACTTCGCCACGTCCGGCACCATGCGCTCCTGATCCCACGGGTAAGTCTCGATGTTGAGGCCGCGAACTCCCGCGCCGCCGAACTTGGCGTGCGAGATGTGCCCCCCATCGGCAGTGCTGACGGCGGTGATGAGGTCGCCAGGCTTCGTGGTCGCAGCGAAGGCCGCAAGATTCGCCTCAGTACCGCTCACGCAGCGCACGTCCGCCCACGAGCAACGGAAAAGTTCGAGCGCGAGCGCTCGGCACCGGCGCTCCACCTCGTCGATGTAGATGAGCCCCTGGTAGTAGCGCTTCCCCGGGTGCCCCTCGGCATAGCGGTCGTGGAAGTCGCTCACGAGCATCGCTCGCGCAAGAGGCGAGATGAGGTTCTCGCTGGCGATCATCGGGATGGAGGCATCGAACCACTTGTGGTGCTTCTCGACCTCATCCAGCACGAACTTGGCGTCCTTCTCGTGGGCACGACCGCTCATCGGCGCGTGCCATCCACCATCCCTGGTAAAACCCTCGCGACAAGCCGTGACTGACGGGATGCTTGGATCTCGGGGCCGGGCCAGCGCACTTGGCACCCGAGCCCGACGTTCTGGTGGTGTCCCGCCCTGGTTACTCGGTGGTTCACGTGGGCTTGGCATGGAACGAGCCGGCCCTGCCAGAACACGCCGCGCTCGCCATTCTGGTCACGCCAAGACCCCAAGACGCCAAAACGCCAACGCGCCCCGCATGGACTGAATGCGTCCCCGCTTGGTGTCTTGGTCTCTTGGAGTCTTGGCGCGATCGACGGACACGTTCCGAAGAACCACGCGAGTGGTAACGGAAGCGGGACACCACCGACGTTCTCGCGTGGTCGTGAGATCTTTCGCGCGATCGCCAGCGACAAGGCTCTTGTGAGCCGCGGGCGATGCAGGACCCATGCGCACCTGGCGTGACGATGCCCGCGAGCACGCACGTCACATCCTCACGAGCATGCTGCTCGAGGTCAACCCGCAGACACTTCTGCGGCAACGCGTGCGCTTCGACGGGCGAACGCTCCACTTGCCAGGCGGCAAGAGCATGGAGTTACATCCATCCAGCGGCAAGCTTCGCCTGCTCGCCATCGGCAAGGCGGCCGGCGGCATGGCGGCTCACGCGCAGCCGTGGGGTCCCTTCCATGAGGCCGTAGTCGTTGCGCCCTACGACGCGGGCATCCCAGAGTTCGAGTGCCTCGTGGGCGACCACCCCATGTGGGGGCGGCAGCGCACTGGCCGAAGCGCCCGCGGTCCCTCTAGAGGACCTGTGCCGCACCACGAGCCTTCTGCTCCGCTCGACCGCCGATATCCATGAGATCAACGTCGTGCGCCGGCACCTCTCGCGCCTCAAAGGCGGCGGCCTCCTGCGCGCGTGCCGCGGTCGAGTCGTGATGCTTGGCATCTCAGACGTCGCCCACGATGACCTCGCAGTCCTCGGAAGTGGACCCGTGAGCCCGGACCCGACGACGTTCAAAGACGCGATCGCGGTGCTGGAGAAACACGGGCTCTCCGAGTCCGTCCCGAGCACCGTACGCGAGCATCTCGTCGCCGCGAGGACGGAGACGCTCAAGCCGGGCGACCCGGCCCTCCCGCGCGTGACATCATGCATCCTCGCTGGCAACGAGGACGCGCTCCGCGCCGGCGCGCGAGCGGCGGAGGCGCTGGGCTACGCTGCACGCGTGCAGCCCGAGTGGCTCCGCGGCGAGGCGTGCGAGAGGGGGCGCGACATCGGCGCGATGGTGCATGATATCACTGGGCCCTCGGCGCTGTTCTTTGGCGGCGAGACAGTCGTTCGCGTGTTGGGCTCTGGGCGCGGGGGCCGCAATCAGGAAGTCGCCCTCGCCGCAGTGGATGGACTCTCCGGACGCGACGCGGTGCTCGCGTGCTTTGGCACTGACGGAGTCGATGGCCCCACCGACGCGGCCGGCGCTATCGTGGACGGCCACACACGCTCCCGCGCCGACGCGCTGGGCCTCGAGGCGGAGGCGCACTTGTTAGAGAACGACGCGTACGCGTACTTCGACGCGCTAGGCGACCTCATCAGGACGGGGCCCACGGGCACGAACGTGCGCGACGTTTCGGTGTTGCTCCTTCGCTAAGTAGGGCCCTACGTGCTCAACAAGTGCCCCATCAGGTCGCGCTTCGTCGCGAGGTAGATACGATTCAGGTCCGTCACGCCCGCTTGGTGCGGCACGCGCTCCCTCACGGGGATCCCGGCCGCTTCCAGCGCGGTGACCTTCGCGGGGTTGTTCGTCATGAGCCGGACGGACATCACGCCCAGGCGCGAGAGCATCGTGGCGGCTTGCGAGTAGTCGCGTGCGTCGGCGGAGAAGCCAAGCATCTCGTTGGCCTCGACCGTGTTGGCGCCCCCGTCCTGCTCGGTGTACGCGCGGATCTTGTTGAACAAGCCGATGCCGCGCCCTTCCTGGTTGAGGTAGAGCACGGCGCCTCGGCCCTCATGCTCGATAGCTTGGAGCGCCTTCACGAGTTGCGGCCCACAATCGCAGCGGTCCGAGCCGAGCACGTCCCCCGTCAGGCATGAGGAGTGCACGCGCGTGAGGACCGATTCGCCAGTGACGTCGCCCTTGACGATGGCCACGTGTTCTGAGCCGTCCGCAAAAAGGAACGCGCGGATCTCGAAGCGCCCCCAGCGGGTGGGCAACTGGGCCGGTGCCGTGACCTGCACGTCCAGGCTCATCTACTCACGCGGAAGATGGTTTGGGACTTGAAGGTTCGCCACTGGTCGGCGGTGACAACCCACCGGTGAGTAATGGGCCGAAGTTAACCTCAAGCCGCAGTTCCTAGTTGCGAACGCATCATGGCAAAGACGGTCGCCGTCATTCCAGGCGACGGCATCGGCCCCGAGGTCATAGACGCGGCGCTCGACGTGCTCGACGCGCTCGACCTCGACATCGACTACCTCCACGCGAGCGCCGGGCTTGCTTGCTATCAGCGGGAGGGTGCCTACTTGCCAGAAGCGACGCTCACGGCCGTGCGCGCGGCTGATGCCGTGCTCTTTGGCGCGATCACGAGCCCGCTCGACGTGAAGGACTACACGAGTGTCATCCTCGCGCTGCGCCAGGAGCTGGACGCGTACGCGAACGTGCGCCCCGCACGCGACTACGGCCAGCCCTGCAAGGCTCCGGGGCTCGACATCGTGCTGGTCCGCGAGAACACGGAAGGCATGTACAATGCGCTCGAGGTCGAGGACGCAGATGGCGTCACGACCATGCGACGCATCACGCGCCGCGGCTCACAGCGCATCACGAGATTCGCGCTGGAATTGGCCAAGAAGCAGAAGCGCTCGCGCGTCACGTGTCTGCACAAGGCCAATGTGCTCCGCAAGAGCGACGCGCTCTTCCGACGCGTCTTCTATGAGGAAGCGCACGCGCTGCACGTAGAACGGGACGCATCGCTGGCCGCCGTGGGGAAACCCCTGCGCGGGGCTTCATCCCAGACCCCCCTTCCCAAAGCCGATGACATGCTCCTCGACAACGCTGCGCTCCAGCTCGTACTCAACCCGCAGAGGTTCGACGTGCTCGTCACGATGAACCTGTACGGCGACGTGCTCTCGGACGAGATAGCTGGCCTCGTGGGCGGCCTGGGCTTCGCGCCCTCTGGCTCCTACGGTCCGCGCGCGGCCCTCTTCGAGCCCGTGCACGGCAGCGCCCCAGACATCGCGGGGAAGGAGGTGGCGAACCCCACGGGCGCGATCCTCAGCGCCGCGATGATGCTCGAGTACTTGGGCGAAGCCAAGGAAGCGCGACGCGTCGAGGCTGCCGTGCGCGCGGCGCTCGCAGAGGGACGAACGTCTGACGCCGGCGGGGAGCTGGGAACCAGCGAGTTCACGGCGCTCGTCGTCCGGGCGCTTTGAGTCCCGAGCGTCGAAGTGAAATACTCGGGCCGACAGACCGTGGGGACTCGTGCGACTCGTCCTGGACCCCACTTGCCCTGATGCGCGCGCCCTCGCGGCGCAGCACGACCAGCGTGCATCGCTCCTTGCGGGCGCCCCGGGCTCGCGGCTCGGGAACATCGTGGCAGAGGAACGCACGAGGGCATACCGTGAACACCAGTTCCTGTGCGCGCGGTGCTTGAACTACGCCACGCCCTGCAGACGATGCGGGCACGACGCCAGGAAGCATTCCATGCTTTGCAGCGCGCGTTGGCGACGCGTGACGCAGGCGCCGCCCAAGCCATCAGTGCGCCCAGCGCGTCACGTCGCCACGACTGGGACTCCCGCGCAGGCGACGCCCATAGAACGTCGGAAGCGCTCTTCCCACGACGTGCTGGGCGTGCCACGAGACGCGTCTCCAGAGATGCTCCGGCAAGCTTACCACGAGCGAGCGATGGAGTACCATCCTGACCGCACGGCGGGGCTCGCGCCCGAACTGCGCAAGCTCGCCGAAGAGAGGATGCGCGAGATCAACGAGGCGTACCGGCGCGCCTCAAACGGCCTTCTCTAGGAGCGCCGCGACTTCCTTCTCCAGTAGCGACCCGATGTCCTTGCCAAGCATGGCGCGCGTTTCTTCGGGAAGCATCTGCACGCCCAGCTTCGCGCTGGCCTTCACGAACTTGAGCGTCGCATAGGTCTGGTTCACGCGGGCTTCGAAGTACATGCGGACGGCGTCCTTCAGTTCCTCGCGAAGCTCCGGGTCCTTGTCCAGTTCCTCGCGCATCTTGCGCTTGATCTCCTCCTTGAGGAGGTCCCGCATGGCTTCTACGACGAGTTCCTCGTTCCCGAGGAGATCCGTGAAGCCGCCCTTGACCACTTGCGAGAGAAGACCGTCGGCTTGGGCCACGTGCCGCCAAGGCGGGGCACGGGGAAAAGAGCTTCGCAGCCGTACAGGGGTGTGCGCAAAATGTTAAGACACCCCCCGCGACCCGTCCGCTTGTGCCCGAGAATATACCCCCTGGCCGCTCGGAATCGCCAGGCCAGCACCTCAGGTCGTGGGGCCGCGCTCACCCGACCCTCCAGGCGCTCCTCGTCCTGCTTCCCAGTTATCCCGCCGAGCGGGAGGGCACCCTCGAACCCGGCCTGTACGTGGACCACCTGCGCACGCCGTGGGTCGCAGTCCGCGGCGAGATCCGCGTGTCCCTCGCGCGCCTCATCTGCGTGACGAGCCAGGGCAAGCACCAACTCGTAGGCCAAGTCCAGGTCACTGGCGTGGAGGCCGACCTCTCCTCCAGCACCGTCCTCCGATTCTATCTCCACCAGCCCGCGGGCGTCATCGCCCGCGAGGTGTTCAGCGAGCACGAGTGGTGGATGAGCGTCCTGGACGCGCACTACTCGCTAGGTGGCGAGCCATTCGACAGCGCGCCACACAGCATCAGCGCCTAAGATTCACCCGCCGCCCATCCTCGACGACCCCCCGTGGGGACGTGGTCCTTTCCGTGGAGGCTTCGACCTCTTGGGGTGGGCGGTATGACTTTTTACCACAGCGCGGCTGCCCGCCGCGTGCAGCCCCTCCTCGTCGGCGCCGAGCCTCTCCGCGTGGCTGACGTCGTCGCCGTCGCTCGCCACGGCCGCGTCGTCGCACTCGCTCCCGCCGCGCGCGAGCGCATCGCGCACTCGCGGCGCCTCGTCGAGAAGCTCCTGGGAAATGCCCACGCGCCCGAGTTCGGCGTGACGTCGTCGGAGCGCTTGCCCGTCTCGCGATTGCGCGTGGACCGCACGGAGGACGAGGAAGGCGGCCAGGTCGCGTACGGCATCACGACGGGCTTTGGCGAACTCGCGAACGTGAAGATCCCCGCCCAGGACCTCCTCACGCTCCAACGCAACCTCCTGTTGTCGCACGCGTGCGGCATGGGCGAGCCCCTGCCAGACGACGTCGTGCGCGCGCTCCTCCTATTGCGCGCGGCGAGCCTCGCACGCGGCCACTCGGGCGTCCGCGTCGAGGTCGTCGAGTCCATCCTCAAGCTCCTGAACGCGGGCGTGACACCCATCGTGCCCAGCCGCGGCTCGCTGGGCGCCAGCGGAGACCTCGTGCCACTCGCACACGCTGCGCTCGTCCTCATCGGCGAGGGAAAAGCACGAGCTGGCGGTGATATCGTGGATGGCAAGGAGGCGTTGCGCCGCGCCGGCGTCGCCCCGCTCGTCCTCCAGCCCAAGGAGGGGCTCGCCCTCATCAACGGCACGCAGATGATGAGCGCGCTCCTCGCGCTCGCCGTGCACGATGGCTGGAACCTCGTGCGCTCCGCCGAGGTGGCGGCCGCGATGAGCATCGAAGCGCTCTTGGGCAGCGTGAGGCCGTTCGACCCACGCGTCCAAGCAGCGCGACCGCACGTTGGCCAAGGGAACACGGCCGCCCACCTGCGCGCGCTGCTCGCGGACTCTGGGATAGTCGAGTCGCACGCGGGCTGCCACCGCGTGCAGGACGCGTACTCGCTCCGCTGCGTCCCCCAGGTGCTTGGCCCCGTGCGCGACGCGCTCGCGCACGTGGAGGCCGCCCTCGAGGTCGAATTCGCCAGCGCCACGGACAACCCGCTCATCTTCGAGGACGGCCCGGTCTCGGGCGGCAACTTCCACGGCGAGAACCTTGGATTGCTATCCGCGTACCTCGCGCCAGCGCTCAACGAGGTCGCGGCGCTTGCGGAGCGTCGCGTCGCTCGCCTCGTGGACCCGCGGCTCTCTGAGGGGCTGCCGCCTTTCCTCGTGCACGCAAGCGGCCTCAACTCGGGCCTCATGATCCCTCAGTACGTCGCGGCCGCGCTCGTGCTCGAAGGCCAAGTCCTCGTGCACCCGGCCGTCGCGGGCTCCCTCCCCACGAGCGCGAACCAGGAGGACTTCATCTCGAACGGAGCCGTCGGAGCGCTTCTCCTCACGCAGGTCCTCCGGAACGCCGAGCGCGTCGTAGGCATCGAGCTGCTGTGCGCCGCGCAAGCGCTCGACCTGAGAGTGCCCCTCGTGCCCGGCGCGGGCACACGCGCGGTGCTCGCGCGCATCAGGCGCGACGTGCCCTTCGTTGACAAGGACCGCATCCTCGCTGGGGACATGGAGCGCCTCGCGAGCCTCGTGCACGAGGGCGCCATCGTGGATGCCGCGAGGGCTTCCATCGGGGCGGCGCCGTGAGTGCGCCGACGCTTGAGGGCGAGCGCGTGCGATTGCGCTTGCCCACGGAGCGCGACCTCGCCTTCGCCATGCGTTTCGCCAACGACGAGGAGCTCCGCGGCTGGCTTCGTTTCTACCGGCCCACTGGCGAGGCCGAGGAGATGGGGTGGCTTCGCAGTCTGGGCGAGGGCCAAGACGTCGTGTGGTTGATGGAACGCAAGGACGACCATGAGCCACTGGGCTTCATCTCGCTCTCCAGCATCGACCATGTGAACGGCCACGCGGAGCTTGGGCTGGGCATCCTCTCGACCGCGCATCGCGGTGGTGGCGCAGGCGGCGAAGCGTGCCGGCTCGTGCTATCACACGCCTACAGCACGCTGCGGTTGCAGCGCGTTCTCCTCTTCGTCCTCGCCGACAACCCCGCGCTGCGGTTGTACCAACGCTTGGGCTTCCGCGTGGAGGGCACGCTGCGTCGGCACGCGTTCAAGCGCGGCGCGTGGCGCGACCAGCACGTCATGGGCCTCCTTGCGGAGGAGTGGTCACAGTGACGACGAGGGTCGCGTTCCTGCGAGGGCCGCTCCTCGCGCTCGGGCCGCCCACCCGCGAAGAAAGCATGATGATATCAGAGATGCCGACGCGCCTTCGGATCGCCACCGCGACGCGCCGGACTGGCGTGGATCGTGTCATCTCCTTCGCCGCGCGCGACCCCACGACCGCGCTCCTGGGCGGCATCTCGCTGGTGGACATCGACTGGGTCCAGCGAAGCGCGCGCGTCGTCGCACGGTGGCCCGACGGGAGAGGGCTTCAGGAGGACGCGCTCTCGCTCGTGCTTGGGTATGCCACGGGAGAACTCGCGCTGGAGCGGCTGGTGGCCGAGACGACCGATGAAGTGTGGCTTGGGGTGCTCCTTGCGGCCGGGTTCCAAGGGGACTCGCTCCTTGCCGTGGCGATGGCGTCCGTCTGGCCCGCCCGGAAGCCCACCGGAAACGACCCTGGGGAGTGACCCCCCGGCGCCCCTTTTTGGCGCAAACCCTTTCTCTCCCCTCGACCGTCGCTTGGCAAGGGAGAAATTGGACCCCGTGGCTGGCCAGCTTGAGCAACAAGCGTTCCACAAGCCGCTTCAAGCATTCCCCAGAGGAAACCTCGGGTCGTCGCACGTGAAGCTGCTTCCGATGGTCATGGTAGCACTCGTCGCGCTCGCGTTCATGCCCCACGCGGCCGCGGAAACGAGTGACGAGCCAACAAGCGAAGTCACCTTCTACGGCCACGTCTTCGGCATCGGCCGCGCCTCGCCCATGCCCATGAACACGCAGTTCCCCAAGGGCGAGTCCGACCTCTCGCAAGGCTTCGTGGCACACAGCTGTGGCGTGGCGCCTCCGCCTGGGGGGTCCTCGTGCGAGGATGACACGCAAAACGAGGAATGGCTCTACACGACCGCTGGCTTCGTACAGGTCAAGAACCAGGCCGAGTTCGACTACAAGAAGCTCCACAACGAGCGAGGCCTCACGAAGGACACCTTCCTCGACAAGGGCAAAGATATCACTGCGACCTTCTACATGAGCGCCGACGACCACGGCTGGCCCCTCGCGGCCTGCGCGCCCGGCGTTCCCCACGACGTGCCGTGGCCCGTGCCCTGCTGGAACTGGGACCCCGGCGTCCTGACCCAGTGGCAAGTGCAGGCCACCGTCTTCACGGGCGTGCTGGGAGCCTACGGCGGGGCAGCCGACACGCAGCCCGACATCGCGGGTGCACTCGCCGGGAACAAGCTCATCAAGCTCGCAGAAGGTGTCTCCTCCACTCAGGACGTGAAGAGCCTGGAGCCCGCAGGCAACCCCACGGTCTGGAAGTTCGACATCAACCTGGGCAAGCCGCTGCGCGAGAAGATCCTGAAGGAGGAGTCGTACGTCGTGCGCTTCAAGTGGTGGAGCGTCAAGGCTGACGGCACGCACAAGGTCCTGCCCGAAGTGGACCAGTGGAACGTGGACAGCGGCGAGTACTACCCGCCCGTCGTGAACATCCCCGTGAAGGGCGCCTTCACCGTCGAATACACGATCCCCCAGTTCGTGTACGAGAAGCTTGTCGTGCTGGGCATCATGAACACGCCGTGGGGCTCCTACGACGTGGACCAGGACTCCATCAAACTCACGATAGTTGATAGCAATGGCGCGTCCGTCACACCCCAACACATCAACCGCCTCTCCGACTTCAGCGTCGCGCACGGCGCGCACTACAAGCCCGTCAACGTGACCTACGTCTGGGACTTCCGCGCCGACAAGCTCCCGCCTGGCGAGTACAGCGTGACCGTCGCCGCGACCAATTACCAGGGCAGCGCTGCGTCCGAGTGCACGGGCAAGTTCGCGATCACTTCAGGCGGGCACGGCGGCGACATCACGGTGGGCCAATGCGGAGTCCGCACCATCAGCGACACGCAGCTGGACACCGTGAAGCAGGGAAGCGCGAACGACGCGCAGCAGCCTCCCGATGCTCCCGCGCCGGCCCCCCAGCTCACGGCGCTACATGTGGCCGGCGTTGCGCTCCTCGCTGCCTTCTGGAGGTGGCGGAAGTGAGGCTGCCCCTCGCCTTCGCGCTCGCCCTCGTCCTCGCGCTGGGCGGCTGCTTTGGCAAGGGCGACGTGGGCCCGGCATCGAAGTCGGACCAGCAGAAGAGGGCGGACGATCTCCTCGGGAAGGAAGGGCTGGACAAGCTCATCGACGCGACTGGCTTCGTTCCCAAGAACTACTCCTTCGCACAGCAGACTCTCCTTCCACCGACGAACGTGACGTTCAAAGCCGTCATAGGCCCCGACGCGGTCGGCGGCTACGAGGCCGAGAACGACGAGGGCGGGATCGATCACGGCACCAAGACCACCACGTATGACGTCGGGAGCTATCTCCCACAAGGCCAGCCCGCCGAGATCGTCCTCAAGCTCTATTGGGACGCGAGCGAGGCCAACTCTGGCGACATCGACCTCGTCGCGGACGTGCCCGGAACGAAGACCAGCTACTCATCCACGAGCGAGACGCTCAACTGGAACTACGCCGTCAAGACCATGGTCATAGACACGGTTGGCGTGGACGGCCAGGGCGCGATGGTCGGCGTGCAGGTCGCAAGCGCGCTCGTCACGAGCGGATTCGAGTACAAGCTGGACGTCTCGTTCACGTACGTGAAGGACGTGCTGACGCCACACCACCCCTGGGCAGTGGACGTGCCTGTGGGTGCCAACGGGCTCCTCTTCGAAAGCGAGAAGACCGGCGGCGACGAGCATGTCACCACACAATTCATCCTCCTTGACCCCGACGACCAGCTCGTCCAGTTCGTTGACTTCAACGACATCAACATCCCCACTCAGAGCGTCTTCGTCCCCACGGAGAAGCCCGGCACGTACGTGTTCTACGCGTACTTCATGCACGGCGGGTTCCTGCGCGTGAAAGCGGACGTTCCCCTCCAGAACGCGGCGGCACGCCCACTCGCCCTCGTGCACAAGAGCACCGCTGATAGCACTGCTTTCTCTCCTGGCCTCGCGGGCAAGGACTACCTGAACGGGAGCGCTCTCAACGAGAGCACGCCTAGCGACGACGCGAACGCGCAGGTCGTCCAGTTCTCGCCCGATGGCCCCTTCCCCCTCCGCGTGGAGCCCTACCTCAAGGGGCAGTTCACGACGATGGCGAAGATCACGCTCAAGAGCCCACTTGGCATCGTGGCGCAACGCACGGCCATCGGGCGCTACCAGGACGAGCGAGGCACGCTTGGCTACACGAGCGACCACGAGGAGTCACTGGACAACACGCACGCGTGGAAGAACGTCGCCCGCGGCACGTGGCAAGCGCAGATCGTGAACGACAACCCCAGCACCGAGCTTGGCCACGTGGTCACTACGTACGACAGGGGGACTTGACATGCGAAGCGGCCTCACGCCGGCGTTCGCCTTCGCGTTCGCGCTATCCCTCGCCCTGTCAGGGTGCATCGCGAACGCGAAGGACCTCAAGGACAAGCTCACCGCATCGTCAGTGGACCCGCCGACTCCCTCACCAGTCGTGCCGGTCACACCAAACACCACCGAAACGAAGCCCCCCGTCGCACGCATCAGCGTCTTTGGCGCGAACGGTGCGCTCGTGTTCAAGGCGAGCTTCGCGGCCGAGGACGTGACGAGCCCCGTCTTCGTTGACCCTGGCGTGACGCTCACCCTGGTAGCGACGGACTCCGAAGCCCTCAGCCGGGGAGCGACACTCGCGGCGTATGCTTGGAGCATCGCGGGGAACTCGTCCACGCTCGCCAAGACAAGCGCCATGTTCAACGACTCGGGCAAGTACCCGGTCACGCTCACGGTCACTGATAGCAACGGCCTCACGGACAGCCAGCTCGTCACGCTGGCCATCGCGCCCAGGCCCTACGACGTCACGACGAACATGACGACTGGGCCCGTGATCGGCGCGACTGGAACGGGCCAGGACGGCACGGTCTCGTTCGACCTCTCGTACCCCAAGGGCGGCGCGCCCACCATCGTGCAAGGCGTGAAGGTCCGCGTGAGCGCCCAGGACACGTGCGACGCTGTCCTCTCGCTCCTCGACAAGGACGGGAATGTCGTGGGCAAGTCCGACAAGGGGGGCATCAGCACGGCCGAGGAGATCGCCCTGCCAGCGCTTCCCGAAGGCAACTACACGGTGACCGTGGCGGCTGGCGATGCGTGCGTCGCGAAGGATGGCGCGCCCGTGGGCATCACCGTGACGTACCTACCATTGCTCGTGTGAGTGGGACAAGCTCCGTCCCATCGCGTCTAGACCTGCTTCCCTTTCAGGAGCGCGCCTGCCACGACGACCCTTTGGATCTCGTTGGTGCCCTCGTAGATCTGCGTGATCTTTGCGTCACGGAAATGCCGCTCTGCGGCATAATCCGTGGTGTACCCGTTGCCGCCGTGGATCTGGACGGCTTCCGTCGCGGCCCACATGGCGGTGTCGCCCGCGTAGCACTTCGCGGCGGCAGCCGCGGCGCTGTAGTCCTTGTGCTCGTCCTTGAGCGCGGCCGCGTGGTACGTCAGGAGCCGCGAGGCCTTCACGCGCATCGCCATGTCAGCGAGCTTGAACTGGATGGCCTGGAACTCGCTGATGACCTTGCCGAACTGCTCGCGCTCCTTCGAGTACGCGACGCTCTCGTCCAAGCACGCTTGCGCGATGCCCAACGCTTGTGCGGCGATGCCGATGCGGCCACCATCGAGTGTCTGCATCGCGATCTTGAACCCGTCGCCCTCCTTGCCAAGGAGGTTCTCCTTGGGCACTTCGACGTTGTCGAAGTAGAGCTGCGTCGAGTGCGCGGCGCGGATGCCCATCTTGTGCTCGGGCGCCGACCACGTGAAGCCAGGCATGCCCTTCTCCACGAGAAGAGCGCTCATGCCCTTGTGACGCAGCGCGGGGTCCGTCTTGCAGAACACGATGTACGTGTCGGCGTGGCCGCCGTTCGTGATGAAGTTCTTCTGGCCGTTCAGGATGAAGCCATCTCCCTTCTTCACGGCGACCGTTTGTCCGCCCGCGGGGTCGCTTCCTGCCACGGGCTCGCTGAGGCCGTACGCGCCCAGCTTCTTGCCCTGCGCGTAGGGTGTCGCGAACTTCTCCTTCTGCGCGTCCGAGCCGAACTGGAGGACGGGCCAGAGGTAGAGCGAGTTGTTGACGCTCGCTATCACGCCGTGGCTCGCGCACGCTCGCGAGAGCTCCTCGATGACGATGGCGTAGGAGACCATGTCCGCCCCCGCACCGCCGTGCGCGGGGTCCACGTTCATTCCGAGGAAGCCCAACTCCGCCATGCGCTTGACGTTCTCTTCGGGCCAGCGCTTTTCTTGGTCGCAGCTTGCTGCGACCGGGCGCACGTGCTTGTCCGCGAACTCGCGAGCCGTCTGGCGGATGAGTTCCTGGTCGGAGGAGAGGTCGAACTGCATGCGCGGCGATGCGGAGAGTCGTATTTGAGGCTTCAGCTACGGAAGGGGCAGCAGGACGCCTCCGAAGCCTCCGATCACCACGAACCCGTCGAGCGTGTCAACGTTGTTCCGCATTGTTGACTCGATGTCTGGGGTGATGCCATTCGCGATGAACCTCACGTCGCCGATGGCGTTGGGCACCCAACGCTGCTCCACGACGGTGCATTCGCCGGCCTTGAGGGTGCCCACGCTGGTGGTGCCAACGTCGCGGCTCGACGTGGAGTCGCGGGGGTCGCGCACTTCGACCGACACTTGGACGATCGCGTTGGTGAGTGGCCCAGCGCCAGCGTTGCAGGCCTGGATGATGACGCGCTCCGCACCAATGGGGTTGGGACCAACGACCGCGTAGTCGGTCTGGATGCTGGCCTTCTCGACGCCAAGGATGCGCACGGCGAGGTCGGGCAGCGGACGATCGACGACGTCCAGGTAGATGCTGCGGTCGTTGTTGCTTTCGTCCGACTCCTTCACGTCGTTGTTGACGTCGGCGATGATGGTGAGCTCGTGCGTTCCTTCTGCCAGGGACGTGCCCATCGTGACGTTCAGCACGTACCCAGCCGGCATGCCCGGCGGGAAGTGCTGGGTGGCCACGACGTCACCGTCAACAGCGAGGGCCACGTCGAAGCCCGTTGGGGCCTTGCCGCTTCCCTCGTTGCGGATGAGCGCCTTCACGGTGATGAACGTGCCCGGGACGGGGTCGCGCGGCGTGGCAGTCACGTTGATCACGACGAGGTCGGGGGTCAGGGCGGTCACGACGAGGACCTTGGGGCTGAGGCCCTTGTTGTTGGACTCGTTGCTCTCGGGGATGCTTCCATCGGGATCCGCGACGACGCTCACCGTGTGGTTCCCCGCCGCCGCGCGCCAGGTGACGTTCACGCGCTGGGCGGAGCCAGGGGGGAGCGTCAGGATCAAGATGTCAGCCACGGAGTCGTCATCCACGTAGAAGCGCACGGTCGCGTCCGTCGCCGTCGCGTTGCCCCGATTCTCGATGACGGCGCCGATCGTGACCGGGTCGTCCACGTTGGCGGGGTTGGGCGTCGCGGTGACGCTGGAGACCGCGAGGTCCGGCAGCGTCGGCGGAGCGCCGGTGCAAGCGGAGGCCCAGTGGAGCGTCGCGTTCGCCATCATGAGCGCCCCGGGCTGTCTAGTGTAGTGGCCGTGCCAGTCGGGGTCCTGGCCCGTGACGAGCACGCACCCGTCGCCGTACGAGCCAGCGAGCGTGAGCGCCTCGCCCGCGCCCGTGACCGCGAGGATGCCGAGGTAGGACGGCCACGCTTGGAACGCGTGGTGATAGCTGTTGCCCCAATTGCTGAGCGATTCGTTGGTTTGCCCAGCGAGGGCGGGGTGCGCGGCGCCTGCGTCGGTGAGGACGACGCTGTCGCCTCCCGTGTAGAGGAGCTGGACGCTTGCGCCCTCGGGGATCCAGTCATCGTAACCGAGGTAGGGCTCGCTCCACGCGACGAGGCCGCCGCCAGACGAGACGAACGTCGCGATGTCCGCGGCACGCTCGCGAAGCGCTGCGATGGCGTCGGAGTTCGCGCCGTCGGTCCAGCCGACGTAGAGCGTGCGGCGGCCCGCGAAGTTCTCGGCACGGAGGTCGGATGGCGTGAGGAGGTCGTAGCAGAGGCCGCTCGCGTCGATGTCGCACGAGGGAATGCCGACGGCGTCGAGCACGCCGGTGCCTTCGGGCGTGCCAAGATCGACCGCAGCGATGGGGCCTGGCGGTCGGACTTGGATAGTCGCGTTCCGAGCGTTGTTCGCGAGGTTGGACTCGCCACTTTGTGCAGCGAGGCTGGCCTCGACGCGGTGGGCGCCCATCGTCGTGAAGCTGACGACGAAGTCCAGCCGCGCGACGGCGTTGGGAGCGAGGACCCCCGTCAAGGCGTGCTGGGTGGCGCTTCCCTCCACGAAGAGCGCCACGTCGGTGGGGGGCATGTTGGTCGTGCCGGCGTTGGCCACGACGACATTGATGGTGACCTCTTGGTCCGGCGCCACGTGCTTTGGCGCGATGAGGCGCGCCATGGCGCCGTCAGTGGCCTCGCGCGTGGGACGGTACGCGAGTAGGTTCAAGATCATGGGGTGGGCCCAGTACGTGTAGCTGAGTTCCACTGGCTGGAGCGTCAACACGATGGTGCCGGTGCCGAGGTACGATTCGACCGCGACGGGAACGCCGCCACTCTCGATGAGCGAGCTCGTCGCGTCCGGCATCGCGCTCAATGCGCCGTGCGAGCTGCACCACCAGTCCTGGAGGGACGCTTCGTCGATGGCGTTGGGCGTCGTGAAGAGCGGGTGGCTGGGCTCCATGATCCGCACGTTGTCTATGCAGTCCATGATGTGGGTGAACCCTCCGGGCAAGCGGTCCCATGTGCCGCCGTTCCAGCCGTAGTCGGCCGCATGCAACTCAAGTGTGCCCCCATCCTCGACATACGTCGTCAGGACGGATTCGTTCTCCGCAAGCGCATTGTAGAAGTCGTACGTCTGGTCGCTCGCGAGGACGAGCTTGTAGAATCGGGAGAAGTCCATGCTGAAGGCTTCGCGGCCCGCCTTGAGGTACGGGATGCCCAGTGCGTTCAGGGCATCCTCGTTTGCGGTCGTGCCCCACGGATCGGCTTCCTGGAGAAGGAGGACTGCCTCGTCGGCGACCCGCACGGTCCGGGACGCGTGGTTGTTCGCAGTGGATGCCTCGCCGGGGACGGCGT
>JBAZZN010000020.1:0-16992 GCA_041658815.1 Thermoplasmatota archaeon | reverse complement strand
ACGACGGGCGTGCCGTTCTCCATCGCGAGCTTGGCGGCTTCGAGCTTGCTCCTCATCCCACCGCGTCCCATCGCACCGGGCTTCGCGTGCGCCATCGCCATGATCTCATCGTCGATCTCATCGACCTGCTCGATGAGTTTCGCCCCAGGCTCGCCTGGCGCCTTCGTGTGAAGGCCCGCGACGTCAGAGAGGATCACGAGGAGGTCCGCCTCGAGCTTGCTCGCCACGAGCGCGCTGAGGCGGTCGTTGTCCCCGAACCCCGCGTCGATCTCAGAGATGCTCGTCGTGTCGTTCTCGTTCACCACTGGCACGATACGCATCTCGAGCAGCTTCAGCATGGCCTCCCGCATGTTGAGATAGCTCGCTCGCGCGGCGAACGTGTGGTACGTCAATAGGACCTGTCCCACGTGCACGTTGAGGCGCGCGAATGCCGCAGCCCAACCTTCCATGAGGCGTGGCTGCCCCACCGCAGCGCAGACTTGGCGCGCGCGCACGTCGCGCGGCTTCTCTACGAGCCCCAGGATGCTGCGGCCCGCACCGATGGCGCCGCTGGTGACGAGGATGACGTGGTGCCCCTGCGAGCGCAGCGTCACGATATCATCCGCGAGCGCGGCCATGTACCACGGGTCGGGGTGATCGAGGCTCCCGCACAGGGTGTTCGTGCCGACCTTCACAACGATGCGTTGAGACTTGTGTGGCACGTGGCAAGGACGTCGCAGGGATGGAATAAAACCTCGGCGGTCTTGGAGCTTGAGGACCTCCTCGACCTCGGCGCGCCCATCGAGGAGTCGGAGCGCGGCTTCGCGAGCGCGTTCCGCCCTTCGACGGACCGTATCCACGAGCCTCGATGGGGAGCGCTACGACTTAAGCCAACCCACGCTCCTGCTCCTCTCATGCGTGGAGCGATCCTGATGGCCCTGCTGGTCATCGCCCTTGCGACAAGCACGACGGGCGCGACGAGCGCGCCCGTGCCGGATTCGTGCGAGGCGGTCGGAAGCCATGGCACGTGCCAGTTCAGCTGTTCGCTTGGCGACGTGATCACGATCCTCGCCCAAGGGACCATCCTCTCGGAAGTCCCCGCGGCGTCGGTCCACTGCGGCGGCGTCGCGCTGGAATGCAACACGTTCGTCGGCTGTGCGCGGCAAAGCAGCCAGACAACCGTGCCCGGGATCGGCGAATGTTCTACCGCGTCCGATAGTGCGGTGCTCGTGTGCGGTTCGACCCTGAACCCCCTGGGCCTCCCGAGCGCGTGGGCACCAGATTGCACCGTCACGGCAGCTGGCCAGAGCTGCTACTTCCGGTGCGTGGCGCCACAGAGGCTCATCGTTTCCGCCCACGCGTCCCCCTCGTTCGCGCCCGCGAGCACGACCGCCTCCTGCGGGGGCGAGTGGGCCTCGTGCAGCGGGACCGGCTCATGCTCCGGCAGCAGCCCCGGGCGCGTCGCCCTCGCCGGGCTGGGCGCTTGCAGGGCTTACTCTGCGGCCACGACCGCCACATGCGCGGCCGTCCCGTAGCACTCGATGAGCCCATACAAGGCGCGCGTCCAGCGGGGGCACGATTCGAAACGGCCAAGCGGGCGGTGCGCCGTGACCGCGTCGTGCATGTGCTCTACACCGTCCACCGCTTCTGGCCCGCGGTGGGTGGCACCGAACTCGCGCTGCTGGACCTCGCGCAAGAGATACGCAAGCTTGGGCACGAGATCACGGTCGTGACGAGCGACGAGGAAGGTTCGCCCGCATCAGAAGAAGTGAAAGGCATCCACGTGCGGCGCTTCGCGATGAAGCGGTACGGCAAGTTCCGCTTGCCGCCCAAGGAGTACCACGAGTTCGTCCTGAACGGGGGCGACTGGGACATCGTCCATGTGAAGGGGCAGCGAGTGTGGAGCAGCGATTACTTGTGGCGCCACATGCCCAAGGTCAAGCAGCCCAAGGTGTTCACGGCGCACGGTTTCCACCAGTGGCACATGCACCGGCGCGACCCCATCGAGCTTTGGTACTACCGGTGGCACTTGCCGCGCGCACTGCGAGCCTTCGATCAGATCATCGCGCTAACGGGGAACGAGGTGGAGGAGCTCGTCTCGTGGGGCGTGCCCCGAGAAAAGATCATGATCCTCCCCGACGGCGTGAACCTCCACGAGTTCAGAGTACCGCCTGCGGGCGGATTCCGAAGCAAGTTCGGCGTCGCGAGGAAGCACATGCTCCTCTACGCTGGTGGCTTCTACGACAACAAGCGCGTCGATTTCCTCGTGCGCGCCATGGCGAGCGTGAAGAGCGACGCGGAGCTCGTCGTCGTCGGCAAGGACCAAAGCGGCGGCAAGTTCCGCGCGGAGTGCGAGCGGCTCGCGAGTGAACTGGGCGCGCCCGTCAAGTTCGTGGGCGTCGTGGACCGCACGGACCTCGTGAAGGCGTTCTTCGAGGCCGACCTCTTCCTCCTCGCCAGCAAGTTCGAGGGTTACGGCATCGTGCTCCTCGAGACGATGGCCGCGGGCGTGCCCTTCGTCTCGACGCCCGCTGGCGCTGCGCTCGACCTCATGCGGGCTGGCGGCGGCCGCGTGGCGGACACGCCCCAAGGGATGGCGCGCGTCGTGGACGAACTGCTATCTGACGACGCACAGCGGCGGCGACTGGGCGAGACTGGAAAGCGTCTGGCTCATGCGCAGACGCTGGAGAATGCTGCGCGGCAACATGTCGCGATGTACGAGCGGCTGGTGGCTCGCGGACACAAGTGAGCCATGCAGGCGTGGGTCACGCCAAGACGCGAAGAATCCAAGAAACCAAGCGGGCTGCCAGCTCGCGAGACGCCTTGGGTTCTTGGTGTATTGGATTCTTGGTGTGGCCACGACGAATTCACGACCGGATGCACGCGCGGACGTCCGCGCAGGCAGCCTCGCCGTGTTCGATAAGATCTGAGACGTCCACACCACCTAGGTCGTTCGTGGTCGCGGCGAACGATAACACGACGTAGTCCGGGTCACGCTCGGCTGCCTCGAGGGATGGTTGGTTCGGGTCCGTGCCGGTCACGAGCGGGGCCTCGCCCCGAAGTTCCCCAAGCGCTGTCGGGACGAGGCGGATGCCTGTCCCGAGGAAGGCAGCGTGGCTCATGGGGAGCCGGAGCACCTCGGCGGTCCCGGTCGTCGTGCCAAGCGGATTGACGAGAGGCGCGGGCGAGACGTGCACCGTGGCGCGCAAGGAGTCTCCGCGTTGCACGATGGCGACGTCCGTGATCGTGGACGCCGGGCGTCCAGCACTCTGGGAGTCCTCGGGGCGGATGACAAGGAGTGGGCTTCGTACCCACGAGTCGCGCTCGCGCGCGACCCAAAGCACGGTCCCCAACGAGCGGCCGACGACACCACGGCACTCGTAGAGGCCGGGCTCGATCTCATTCACGCCGCCACCCGCTCCACCCGCTTCATTATGGATGAAGCACGCCGGGCGTTGGTCGAAGCCGGCGGGAAGGACTCGCGCTCGCACGAGAAAGTCCTGGCCAGCGCGAGGATGCGCCGGGATCGTCTCGATGATGTCGAAACGATGCAGGGTGACGTTCTCCTCGGGCGACGCCGCTGGCGCCCCAGGCACGGTGGGCCTCATCGTCGCGCTGGAACAACCCGAGAGGAGAAGCGCGAGCAACACCGCGGCAAGACGCATCACAGATGGCGGAGGTTGGCGGCACGCCAAGACGCTTTTGGTGGGCGCATTTGAGTCAACCACGGAGCGACACGGAGGAACACGGAGAGGACCATCTCCGTGTCGCTCCGTGTACCTCCGTGGTCGATGTCGTCAGTCTTCCTCTTCCTCGACCGTGCCGACCCTCGCCCGCCGCCTCCTTGACAAGATGCGCAGCGCTACTTCGCGTTGCGCCACTTCCTTGTCTCGTAGCCCAAAGCCTGAGCCAGCGCGGCCTTCGAGCAGCATGTCCATCATCTCGGTCTTCTCTTCCAGGACCTCGGCGATGTCTTCTTCCACTGTGTCTTCGGCGAGGAAGAAGTGGACTTCGACGTCGCGCGTCTGCGTCTTGCGGTGGATGCGGTCCATTGCTTGGCGGTGCAAAGCCGGGTTCCATTCGAGGTCGCAGAAGACGGCGTGGCGTGCGGCGGTCAGCGTGACGGCGATGCCCGCGGCGACGGTCTGCCCGATGAAGACGCGGACGTCCTTGTCCTTCTGGAACGAGGAGACCGATCGCTCGCGCTCGTCGGCTTTGCTGCTGCCGGTGAGCGTCACGACGCCGTACTCTGCGAGCTCCTTGGCGAGCGCCTTGATGGGCTCGCGATAGTGGCAGAAGACGACGACCTTCTCAGTGGGCTCATCCAGCATCGTCTTGATCTCACGGACGATCAGCGGCAGTTTGCCGATCAGCACGGCCTGCTTGAGGTGCTCAAGGTGGCCTGCCGTCTGCGCCATGCCCCGCGTGAGAGCATCCTCCTCGTGCTCGTGCAAGTAATCGCGGAACTCGTCCTCTTGTTCTTCGTACGCGCGGCGCGCGGCTTCTGGCAGTTCGAGGCGCCGGACGTGCAGGTTCTTCTCGGGCAAATCGGGTAACGCTTGGCGCTTCTCGCGGCGGAGCATGACGCCGTCGAGGTACTCCCGGAGGCGGGAGAGCACTTGCTGGCGGACGTCAGGAGTGCCCTGCTTCCACGGCTGCTGGAACCTCCTGCCGAACCACGCCGTGTCGCTCCACTCGTCTGGGTGCACGAATGCGAGTTGTGTGCGGATCTCTTTGGGCTCGTTCATCACCGGCGTTCCCGAGAGGATGAGGCGACGCGGGATCTTGAGGAGCTTCTCCTCGACAAGACGCGTGCGGAGAGCGCCGCGCGACTTGACGTAGTGCGATTCGTCGAGGATCACGAGGTCGAAGCGGAGCTTGGCGAGCGCGTCGCCGTACTTCTGGAGGCCCGAGTAGGCGACGATGACGTACTTCTCGTCACCATCCAACAGCTCGGGGTCGTCTCCTGGCGCGAGGATGACGCTTCCTTCCGTGGTCCACGCGTGCACTTCCTGCTTCCACACGACGCGAGCGCTCGCGGGACAAACGACGAGCACGCGGCCCGGCAAGAACTGGGCTGCGCTGATGGCGGTGAGCGTCTTGCCAAGCCCCATCTCGTCCGCCAGGAGGCACGAGTGCTCGTGGTGCAGGATGAACGCGAGGCCCTCGCGCTGGTGCGGGTCCAGTTTCGTTTCCTTGCGGAGCTTGGGGATCTTGCCCTCGTGCGTGCCGCGCCACGCAGGACGGATCTTGGGACGCGCGCCAGTCGCGTCCTCAGGCAGTTCTGCTTGCCAGCGCGCGTGACGCTGACCACGAGGCGCGAGACGGCGCTGGATGACCTTTGCGCCAAGCTCGCGCAGCGCTTCGACGAGTTCGACGATCTTCGTGGACGGAACTAGGTAGTGCCCGCGCGCCTCATCGATCTCCAGTCCATCGGGCACGATGCGGCGCACGACGTTCTCGATCTCGGGCGAAACGATGGGGCGACGTGGGCCTTCCTCCAACGCTGACGACCGCCGGAACTCGGTCAAGCGCGGCGGGAGCGAGGCCATGTCCGCGAGCACCACGCCTCGGCCAAGCGGGATCGGCTGCAACGATGCGCTTGGGGTGACGCTCGCGCCGTGCGAGGCGGCCACGAGCAAGAAGGCTCCAGCGCCTCCGCTCACGGCCCACACGCCGGGAAGGGCGCCGTGCGCGGCGGGACGCGCGTCCGGGTACAGTTCCTTGAGTGCCGTCTCCATCCCAGTGACGATTCCCTGGATGCGTGCGTTCTCGATGTTGGGGTCTGCTCCACCAAGGCGCCCCAGCGGGATCGGCCCCTTCACGTGCACGAGCGTTCCGCCGCCCTCGCGCCGCGAGCGCTCATGATAGCGGACCGTGGCGAGTCGCCACTCGCTCGACGTAGGTCTGGGCCACTTCACGTCGAAGCCGCCATCGCGGAGGAGCGCGACGATGCGCCCTGCGTCCTGCGTGTTCGCCACGACGCGGCCGTCGCTGTGAAGCCAACCCATGCGGTAGAGCTCCACGCGTAGTGTCCGCGGGAGGACCGCGCCGCGCGGCTCGACCTCGAGGCGCACTTGACTTGCGGTCTGCCCGCGCACGAGCCACCCCTCGCGCGCGAGGGGCAAGCGCGGGTCGTCCGCGAACAGCCGTGAGGCGCTGCTTTCGATCGCGGTGGGGGTGGCTTCGGGGAGCGGCGGCCAGCCTTCTGGACCTGGGAGCAGATGCGCACCGACTCCAGACATCGCGGCGGCGAGGGCAGGCAGATTCGCGCTGGGGCCCTCGAACAACGTGTCGCCGTGCTCGGCGCCCTGCATCGCGTAGCCCTGAGCGTGCAGCGCTTGCATGAGCGGCGCGGGCGGCGTGCGGCCCTTCACGGCGACTCGCGCGACGCCGTCCGCGGCTGAGGCGGCTTCGGCGAAGATGGGCATCGCATCGTCCACGCGGATCGCGTGCAGGCCCGCGGCGACGAACTCACGCTCCGCCGCTCGGAGTCCCTCCGTCGAGAGGCGGATGCCTTTGTCGTGCGCGGGCGCGCCGTGCCGCCGGAGGATGGCGTGGGGAAGCGGCGGCAAGCCCTCGCGCGGCGTCCACCACTCGAAGCGGCGGCGCGAGAAGATGACCGGCATGAGGGGCGGCCGGCCCTTCGACGGCGCTGAGATCATCGGCTCGAAGTTGGGTGGTGCCCCTTCGGCAAGGACGACGGCGGCGCCGTTGGCGGCGACCTCCTCGGACAGCAGATGCAGGCGCGAGGTCGGGCCCTCGAACTCGTGCACGAGCTGCTTGGGCTTCCTGATCGTGCGGTAACCCGCCCGCTCGAGCGCCGCGCGCACCAACTGGCCTGGCGTCTCGGTGGACGTGAGCCTCGCTTCGGAGCCGCCTCGGAGGAGCGTCGCGTGGAACCGCACGAAGGGGCGCCGAGCGAAGACGAGGAGCGACGTTCCAGCTGCTTCCAGCGTGCCGGCGAGCGCGAGGGCCTGCGCGCGCGGGAGCGTGTACGCGCTTGCGCTCTTGCGCACGACTCCAGGGACGGCCTCCACGGCCGCGCGCTGGCCCTCGCTTAGCGCGTCCGCAGGGATCTCTATGTCTGTCGCAGTCTCAGGGAAGGCTGGCGCCGGGACTGGGGGCTCGTGGGCGGCGAAGGCGGGGCGGGGGGCCTCGCGCACATGGAGCGGCGCGCTGGTAGCACTGAGACCTGAAGCAAGGGCGAGGAGCGTGGCCATGTGCGCGCATAGGGTGCTCTGGCCGCAACTGCACGACCCCTCGCCCGAGCGACGGTCCACCGCCACGTCGAACGTCGAGACGCGGCCAGCAAGGTGGGGCCCGCTCCCTTCGAGGAGTTCGGTCCTTCCCAGGGCGAGGTGGTCCAGCACCCGGCGCAACGCGGCGGGGGACGCCCGCTGGGATAGACGCTCCCAATCCCATGTTCGCTCGTCAACCGCGGTCGGCAATCCCCAGCGTAACGACCGGATCTGGCTTGAGGTTTGTTTTTCTGGGCTCGGAACAGAGCGTCCTCACAGTCGTCGCCCGCCGACGGCCGCGGCACTTGCGCGCACCTACATCGTGCGGCCGGGGCCGCCAGTCTTCCTGCCGAACTCAGTGCGGCCCATGACGAAGTGGTAGATGCCCAGCACGATGCCGACGAGGACGAGGATCCAGCCGACGTACATCAGAGGGCCCGCGAGCACGCCGAAGAACGGCATGATGCTGAGGACGAGTCCGATCACAAGCAGAGTGATCCCAAGGCCGAGTGTTTGCATACGACTCCTCCCCGACCCGCACAAGGTTAGGCCATTCTGGCCAGAACATCGGTGATGATGGCCGTGGGCGATGCTGCCTGCGGCATGCACCCTGCGTCGCTGGTGGGCGACTCGGTGAGGCTCGCCCTGATAGCGGCATGAACGGACGACTCTGGGGGTAAACCCCGCAGGCCCCCCCCCCTTTTTGGCCCTCAAAGCACGCCTAGTTCGCGAGCGACCTTCGTGAACGCCGCAACGCCCTTGTCGAGGTCCTCGTGCGTGTGGCTCGCGCTCACCATGCAGCGGATGCGCGCGCTGCCCTTGGGCACGGTGGGGAAGACGATAGGCATCGCGAAGACGCCCTCCGCGTAGAGGCGCTTTGCGAAGTCCTGCGCGAGCTTGTTCTCACCTAGGATGATGGGCGTGATGGGCGTCATCGTCTTGCCCGTGTCGAAGCCAGCCTTGCGCATGGCTTCCTGGAAGTGGCGCGCGTTGGCCCACAGTTTCTCGACGAGGTCGCCCGAGCGTTCGAGCACTTCGATGGCCGCGAGGCACGCGCCAGTGTCGGCTGGCGTGGTCGCGCTGCTGAAGAGGAAGGGCCGCGCGCGCTGACGGATGATGTCGATGACCTCGCGCTTGCCAGCGATGGCGCCGCCCACGACGCCAAACGCCTTGCTGAACGTTCCCACTTCGACGTCCACTTTGCCGTGGAGGCCGAAGTGGTCCACGATGCCGCGGCCAGCGCGCCCGAGGACGCCCTCGCCGTGCGCGTCATCGACCATCGTCATGACGCCGTGCTTGTCCGCGAGGCTCCACAGCTTGTCGAGTGGCGCGACGTCGCCGTCCATGCTGAAGACGCCATCCGTGATGAGGAGGCCGCGGCGGTGGTTGGGAAGGTGCTCGCTGATCTTGGCCTCCGCGTCCGCGACGTCGCAGTGCTCGTACACCACGATCTTCGCGCTGGACAGGCGGCAACCATCGATGATACTCGCGTGGTTGAGCCGGTCCGTGAAGATGACGTCCTCCTTGCCGACAAGCGGCGCGATCGCCGCTTGGTTGGCGCAGAATCCGCTCTGCACGAAGAGCGCGTCCTCCACGCCCTTGAACGCGGCTAGCCTGCGCTCCAGCTCCACGTGGAGACGAAGTGTGCCGGCGATGCTGCGCACGGCGGCCGGTCCGACCCCCCATTGGTCCACGGCGGCCATGGCGGCGGCACGCAATCGCGGGTCGTTGGCGAGCCCCAGGTAGTTGTTCGTCGTGAGGTTCAGGACGCGCTTGCCATCCACGTCCATCCACGGACCACAGGGAGAACCCATGACGCGGAGCGTGTTGTAGCGCCCCTCGTCCTTTAGTGCCTTCAGCTCGTCAGAGATCCACGCCGTGGCTTTGCTCATGATATCACCGCTCGTCGGGGGGCACGCCGCCCGGGTAGAAGACGACCTTGCCGCTCTCGCCAGACGCCATCACTTCGAATCCCTTCGCGGCCTCGTCGAGGCTGAAGGAGTGCGTGACGATGGGGCGCAGGTCCACCGCGCCGGTCTTCAGGAGGCCGCGCGCTTGGTACCAGTTCTCCCAGAGGCGGCGCCCGACCACGCCGCGTACCGTGATGCCTTTGAAGATGACGAGGTTGCTGATGTCGAAATCGATCGGCTTGCTTGGCAAGCCGAAGGCGACGGCGTCGCCGCCAGGCTTGAGTAGCGTATAGCCGTCCGTGATGGCGCTGGGAGCACCACTCATCTCGAGCAGGACGTCCACGCCTTCGCCTTGCGTTTCTGCCTTCACGGCCTCGACGATGTTCTCGCGGCTAGCGAGGAAGACCCGGTCGGCGCCCATTCTCTTGGCCAGCTCTGCCCGGTACGGGCTCACGTCCGTCGCAAGGACGCTTCGCGCGCCGATGGCTTTCGCCACGGCGATGGCCATGCAAGCGACGGGCCCACAGCCAGTGACGAGCACCTTCTTGGATCGCACGTCCGCAGCGAAGGCAGCATGCACGGCGTTCCCGAAGTTCTCCATCAACACCGCGACCCTCACGGGCGTTCCGGCGGGGTTGGGCCACAGGTTCTCGACTGGCACGCTCACGTACTCGGCGAACGAGCCATCGCGGTCCACGCCGAGGATCTTCGTCTCACGACAAATGTGGCCGTTGCCCGTGCGGCAGAGGTCGCAGTGACCGCAGATGACGTGGCTCTCGGCGGAAACGAAATCGCCGACGCTCACTTCCGTCACGGAGGAACCCACCTCGACGACGTCACCGCAGAACTCGTGCCCCTGGATGAGTGGGGGCCTGACGCGGCTTTGCGCCCACGGGTCCCACCGATAGATGTGGAGGTCCGTGCCGCAGATGCTGGTCGCGCGCACCTTGACGAGCGCGTCGCGGGGGCCGATCTTGGGAACGGGGACGTCCTTGATGTCAAAACCAGCGCCGGGCTTCGTCTTCACTGCGGCGCGCATCGTTCTCATCATGATGCTCCCAACGGCGTGAGCGGCAGCGGGCACTCTTTCGGGACGACCGTGAGCAGGTGAGCGTACTCGGGGAGGTCCCCGTGGACGCTTTGCAAGAAGCGCTCTTTGATGCGCTTCGTGATGGGGCCGGGCTCGCCATCCGAGATGGTGACGTGGTCCACGCGTCCGATGGGTGTGATCTCGACGCCAGTGCCACAGTAGAACATCTCGTCGGCCGTGTACAACTCGCCACGCGCCACCGTGCGTTCCTGCACCTTGATGCCGATGTCGCGCGCGAGGCGCATCACGTGCGTGCGCGTGACGCCGTCCAGGATATCGCTGCTGTAGCCTGGCGTCAAGAGTTCGCCGTTCTTGACGAGGAAGACGTTCGCGCCCGAGCCCTCGGACACGTAACCGCGCGAATTGAGCATGATGGCGTCGTCGAAGCCCGCGTCACGCGCTTCCTTCGCCGCGAGATAGCTGTTGACGTAACCGCCGTTCACCTTCGCCATGGGCGGGATGACGCTGCCTGGGATGCGGAACCACGAGGAGACCTTGACCGAGAGGCAGCTCTTGCCGAAGTACGAGCCCATGGGTACGGCCATGATGAGCGTCTTCTGTTGCTGCGTCTTGGGGAATATGCCGATGCCGCCCTCGCCAAAGTACACGATGGGGCGTAGGTACACGTCCGAGCTGAAGTCGTTGCACGAGAGCGCGTAGAGCTGCCACTCGCGGAGCGTCTTCCAGTCTGGCGTCTTCGAGAAGCCCATAAGCTTGGCGTTGCGCTCGAGTCGCTTGCTGTGCGCGTCCAGCTCGAACACGTTGAGGCGCCGCGAGTGCTCGTTCCAGTACGCGCGTACGCCCTCGAACACCGCGGTGCCGTAGAGGAAACCGTGCGTCGAGACGTGGACGGTCGCGCGTTCCCACGGGACGAGCTTGCCGTCCATGATCACGCGCGGTTGGGAGGCCGGAGTTTCCGAGGCCATGGCACGGGGACGACTGCCGCCTGGGTATGTAAGTTCCGCCGCGCTTCCTGGCCAAGTGTCCGAGCATTCCTTCGACCTCGTGGTTGTCGGCACTGGGAGCGGTCTCGACGTCGCGAACGGGGCGGTCGAGGCCGGTTGGGACGTCGCGATCGTGGAGAAGGGCGCGGCAGGCGGAACGTGCCTGAACCGAGGTTGCATCCCCAGCAAGATGCTCATCCACAGCGCGGACGTGGCAGAGACCCTCCGCGAAGCAGACAAGTTCGGCATCCGAAGCGGTGGCTTCACGGTGGACTACGCTGCCGTCATGCGTCGCGTGCGCGAGCATGTGGACGGCGAGTCGCGGATGATCGACGAGGCACTGCGCGCTGGCACTAACCCGCGCTACTTCGTGGGTGAGGGCCGCTTCGTGGGTACCAAACGACTCCAAGTCGGCACAGACGTGTTGGTAGCCGACAGATTCGTGCTGGCGACCGGGGCGCGCCCGCGCATCCCTGACATCCCTGGCCTGCGCGAGACCGGTTTTCTCACTAGCGAGGAGGCATTGAGCTGCCCCACTTTGCCCGAGTCGCTCGTCATCCTCGGGGGTGGTTTCATAGCGGCAGAACTCGGGCACTTCTTTGGAGCGCTTGGAACGCGTGTAACTATCGTGCAGAAGCATGACGTCCTCCTCCCACGGGAGGACCGCGAAGTCAGTGAGCGGTTCACCACAGCCTTTTCCAAGAAGCACCGCGTCATCCTCTCTGCGGAGGCGACACACGTCGAACGCTACGGCAGTAGGATCCGCGTGCACGTGCGTTCCTTGGCAGGACCAGAGGTCATCGAAGCGCAAGACATCCTCGTCGCCGTCGGCCTCCGGTCGAACTCGGACACGCTCAATCTCGACAGGACTGGCGTGAGGACTGACAAGCGTGGCCTCATCGTGGTGGACGAATTCCTCGAGACGAGCCAGCCCGGCATCTTCTCCTTGGGCGATGCCGTCGGCCGGCACAACCTCAAGCACGCGGCGAACCACGAGGCACAATACGTGTACCAGAATCTTGTGCGCCCCGACGAAAGGATGAAGGTGGACTATCTCGCGATGCCGCGCGCGGTGTTCTCGTTGCCACAAGTCGCCGCCGTGGGTTCGGCGGAGGAGCAACTCATCGAGAGCGGTGTGCCATACCTCGTCGGCAGGTGGAGTCACTATGACACGGGCATGGGGAAGGCGATCGAGGACGTGGACGGCTTCGTGAAACTCCTCGTCACGCCAGGCAGCGGCAAGATCCTCGGCTGCCACATCCTTGGCAAGGAGGCCTCCACGCTCATCCATGAGGTCGTGCTCGCGATGACACTTGGCGCGACGGCGAACGAGATCGCAGGGACGATCCACATCCACCCAGCCTTATCCGAGGTGGTGCAGCGGGCAGCGGCGAACTTGATCGACCCGAGCACGCCAGCACGCGAACACACTAGCCCGGCTCCCTCGTGAGCCCACTGGCATGTTCGCGTCGTCGCGTGTTCGCGCCAATTCACGTCGCCTTCAACGTCACGATAACCGGCACGTGGTCGCTCGCCCTGATGGCGGCCTCCGTGCGCACGCTTCGCGCGCTGAGCACGTCGAGGCCGGGCGTGACCCACACGTAATCTATGCGCTGCGTCAGGTTGGTGGCCTCGTATGTGAAGGCCGCGGGGTCGCTCTCGTTCTTGAGCGTGGCCGCGACGTACGTGTCCGTGTAGTTCGCCCGAACGCTGTCATAAACATTGTCCATGCGCCCCTCGTAGTCCGGGCAGACGACGTGCGGGCACGAGTTCAGGTCGCCAGCAAGGATGCGCCTGTCGCCAGGATGGGTCGCGGCGCGCGATAGCACTTGGGCGATCTGGTCCTCGCGGTCCTGTGCGGGCAACCCGAGGTGGAGCGCGTAGAGCCACACTGGCGTGCCATGCACGTCCAGCCGCGCTTCGATGAAGTAGCGGTTGTCCTTCGTGCTGGGAAGCTGGAGGACGGCGGACTCGGTGATGGGGTATCGCGACAGGACGGAGACGCCGAAACTCTCAGCGCTCGTGGGCGGGCCGTACACGACGTGATAACCCAGCTTCGTCGCGAGGATCGTGATGATGTCCAGGTTGCCGCTCGTGATACGCGGCGAATCGCTCTCTTGCAGCGAGAGGACGTCTGGTGACTCCTCGCGGAGCACTTGCTCGAAGACAGCAGCGTCCACGATGCCGTCGTTGTCGAACCCCTGGTGCAAGTTGAACGTCATCACTCTGAACGCCGCCCCTGGGATGGGGTCGCTGATTGGCGCTACCGGGCTGACGATGCCTACTGCCGAGAGCAGGAGGATGCCCACGATGAGGGACGCGACGGCGCGACGCGTGGCCACGGGCTGCGCCGGCTGCGATGCGCGAGCGACGGCGAGCGCGGGCAAGCTCACAAGGAGGAAGGCTGCTGGAACGAGCCACTTCTCGGCGCCCTTCCAGATGCTCCCGAACGGCACGTAGGCGAAGGTCAGTGCGAAGGCTGAGATGAAGTGGAGCAGGACGGTGACCCCGGCCGCCACGAGCACCGCGCTGCCAGCGCCGCGCAGCGCGCCGCCAGAGGCGCTCTGGAGGAGCGCGGCGAGGTCCAGCACGAGCGCGGTCTGAGCGAGCACGAGCAGCAGTGGCAAGAATGGCGAGTGGGTGAAGGCGTGGTCCATCACCGCGAAGAGGCCCACGATGTTGAGAAGCGTGAGGAAGCGCCAGTCGATGCCCTCGCCGCGGCTCGCGAAGAGCGCGGGAAGCGCGAGTCCCAGGATGGTGCCGATGACGAGGGGCGCGACGGGAAGCTCGTTCCAGCGCGCGAGGGCGTGCGGGCTGGCTAAGACGGAGTGCTCAAGGAAGATCCAGGCGCCCAAGCCGGCGCCCGCGAGGGCCCAGCGCGAGTGACTGAAAGCGGTCCACGCGCGCGGCCTGGGGGCGGGAGCCCACAGGAGCGACACGAGCGCGCCGCCCATCGGCACGAGGAGTATCAGACCAGGCCACGCTTGCTGCGAGGAGTCCACGCTTCGGCCAGCGAATGTGAGCGCCGCGTCGAACGCGAAGCCGAGGCCCAAGCCGACCGCGAGCCCCGCTGGGCCCGCCAGGCCGTCGGCCTGCCGCATGTCGTGGAGCAGCGCCGCAAGCAGGACGAGGCCGCTCGCAAAGGAGAAGGCAGCGAGGGGTAAGTACGCCGCGCTTCCCCAGAGGAGCGCCATCGCGATGCGCCCACTCACGATGGCGATGGCGGAGCCAAGGAGCGCGACGCGCGGCGGGATCCGTAGGAAGAGGAGGGCGGGCGCGAGGGCGACGAGAACGTACGCGATGCTCGCATTGATGGAGAGCGTAGCGAGGTTCTCGTAGTACACACTGGAGAAGAACGCGCGCGTCGCGCCGATGAGCAGGATCGCCGTGAGGAAGCCCGCAAGCAAGGGCCGGTCGAGCGAGTCGTCCCGCATCGAGGATGGAACTTGGCGCGCTGGCATCTCTCTTTTGATTGCCGCAGGCGGCCATAGAAGGAAACCTCTTCAAGTGCTCCCCCCTCCTGAGTCATGATGAAAGCTGTCGTGATGGCGGGCGGAGAAGGCACTCGCCTTCGCCCGCTCACCCTTGACGTTCCCAAGCCGTTCATCCGAGTCGCTGGCAAGCCCGCCATGGAGTACGCGCTGGATGCGCTCGTTGCTGCTGGCGTCCGTGACATCATCATCACGACGTTCTACAAGCCCGAGCGGCTCATCCAGAATCTCGGGGGCGGCACGCGGCTGAAGGCGCGCATCTTCTACAGCGTGGAGGACGAGGCGCTGGGCACGGCGGGGGGCGTGGCGAAGTGCTTGCCGCTCATCGGGGATGATACGACGGTCGTGCTCTCGGGAGACGTCATCGCGGACATCGACGTGAAGGCGCTCGTGGACGAGCACAAGCGCAGTGGCGCCGTCGCGACGATGGCGCTCACGGAAGTGGATGACCCCAGCCAATTCGGCATCGTGGGCCTCGACGAGTCCGGCCGCATCGTGCGCTTCAAGGAGAAGCCCCAGACGAAGGAGGAGACCTTCTCCAACCTCGTGAACGCTGGCATCTACGTGCTATCGCCCGAGGCGCTGCGGATGGTGCCACAAGGCGAGCCCTACGACTTCTCAAAGCAGCTCTTTCCCCGCATCTTGGAGTCTGGGAAGCGCATGCAGGGCGTCAAGATCGACGGCTTCTGGATGGATGTGGGTCGCCCGCAGGACCTCCTCAAGGCGAGCCAGACGTTGGGCCAACGGCACCACAAGGCCTCGCTCAACGAGGGCGCGAGACTCGACGCCAAAGCGCGCGTGACGCGGACGGACCTGTACGCGGGAAGCGTCGTGGAGGCTGGCGCGACGGTCGAGGATTGCATCCTGTACGACGATGCACGCGTGGAGGCGGACGCGGTCGTGAAGGGAAGCATCCTCGCGCCCGAGGCCGTCATCGGCCGCGGAGCACACGTCACGGACTGCGTGCTTGGGCGGGGGGCTCATATCAAGGCTGGGGCGACGGTCACGGGGCGAAGGCTGCAGCCCGGCGAGTCCTCGTGACGACCATCACCATGGTGCACGTGGACTCATTCGAGGCGGCACGGCCGGTTGGCGACTTGGCCCTGGTTTGGAGCTCGACTCGTGCGCGCTAGGTACTCCCAGGCGGGCTGTCCCACCGGGATCATACCCATGCTACTCAGCCATCGACGACGCGCAGCAGCGCGCGGAACCCATCGTCGAACGTCGCGATCTCGTCGAGCCCCTCGTCCTGCGCGATCACGACGCTCGTCCAGTCGGTGAGGGAGAGCCCGCGACCGAACTCCTTTTGATAGTGGTCCAGCGCCACGGCAAACCGCGCGGAATGGACGCGCGAGACCGACTGGAATAGGGGAGGGAACTTGTCGGATCCGAAGGCGAGCGTCACGAGCGCCTCTGCGGTCTCGGCGCGCTTCACCTTCATGCGGATGAAGTTGAGGGCCTCCGCGAGCACGAAGTCAGAGGTGTGCACGGAAGTCCATGCGCCCTCGGTCGCACGGCGGAGGATGGCGACCGCGGCGTCGTGGTCTGGGTCGCGCGGAAGGACCGCCGCAAGCAGCGGCCCCGTGTCCACGAACAACCTCATGGCCGCTTCCCGTAGAGCGCGGCGTCAACATCACGCGCGCGTGCGCGGGCTCGGACAGCTGGCGCGCTCGCGAGGACGGTGTCCAGTTCCGCACGCGTTGGCGGACGCCAAGCGCGGCCCTCGGAGAGGAATTCGGCCTCGCGCCGGCGTGCGAAGCCGACGAGGCGCGCGAGGAGTTCGCTGTGGCTCACGCGCTCCCCACGGTCCGCTAGCAAGTCCCCCTGGAGCTTGTCGAGGGAGAGCTTGACCTCGTCCTCGACTCGCACCGTCGTTGGCATACGTCAATATACTATGCATAATGACATATATAGTATCCGAAGGAAGACGATCATTGCTTCTTGGCGTAGCGCCCCCCACGCCAAGACACAAAGAACCCAAGAAACCAAACTTGGGGTGGGGCCTGAGCCGGGATCATGCTGAGATCGCAGCGCGGGCATAGCGAGCGTGGCGGGCTTAGTGACCGTGGCGTGGACTGGTCGCCACAACCTCAGACAAATTCGACCGGCACACCAAGTCCGTCGATGATGCGTCGCGCCCACGCGAGCTTGCGCGCTTTGACTGCTGGGTCGCGGCCAGGCTTTGGCGCTGGCTCGTCGAAGTCGAAGCCCGCGAGCGTGAGCCGCGTGGCGCCCAGCGCGACGGCGAGGCAGCATGCGCGGTCACCGTCCGTGAAGCCTCCCCAGTTCTGGACGCGTCCCGTTGGTGCTGCCTGGGTAGAACCGCGCACCGGCCCC
>JBAZZN010000019.1:0-17718 GCA_041658815.1 Thermoplasmatota archaeon | reverse complement strand
GGCTTCATAGCGGCCATTGGCAGGACGATAAGCCAAGACGCTTCCTGCCACCACACCGAAACACGATACCACCCCTCGGCCCCCTCGGTCCCTCGGCCCTTCCCCTTTCGACCCTTCCGACCAGGGACCCTTCAGACCCCTCTGACTATCGGCGCTTCGGCCGCCACGCGTGCAGCGTGAGGTCCACCTTGCCCGCGCGCGTGAATCGCACCTTCTCCCCCTTGAGCAGCCGCACTTGCTCGGCCCCCACGCGTGCGCTCCCATCGAACGCGACGACGCGCCACCACGGCAAGTCATCACTACGCTTGAGCACGCTCGCAGCTTGCCGCGCGGCCAATGGCGAGCCCGCCAGCGCCGCCACATCACGATAGCTGAGCACCCTCCCACGCGGGATGCGGCGGACGACGTCGCGCACGCGTTCCTCGAACTCTGTCAACGCGGGATTGATGCGGCACCACGCGCTTGAACCAGCGTGGCCAAGATCAGCACCGGGACGGGCGACGATGGCACGACGGGTCTCGTTGGCGGCGCGCGCGTCGCGAAGAGCGCGCAGCGCGTCGAGGTCATCGGCGCAGTGGACGAGACGAACGACGCGCTCGGGCTCGCCGCCGCGCTCGCCACCCGAGGCGAGCTGAAGGCGCTCCTCCGCACGCTGCAAGAGGACCTCTTCGCGCTTGGCGCCGACGTGATGGCGCCCGAGGGAACGAGGACCATCCGCATCACGCCAACCCACGTCACGCGCCTCGTGCGCGAGGAGGACCGGCTCGAGGCCGCGCTCCCGCCGCTCCAGCACTTCATCCTCCCCGGCGGAACGCCCTGCGCCGCCGCGCTCCAGCTCGCGCGCAGCATGGCGCGGAGGGCCGAGCGCGAAGCGTGGCGCGCGCACGCGGCCGCGCCGCTTGGCGGGGACGTCATGGTGTATCTCAACCGCTTGAGCGACCTGCTCTTCCTGCTGGCGCGCGAAGAGAACGTGAAGGCTGGCGTCGAGGACCAGCAATGGATGGGGCGCCACGCGCCATAGGGAAGTCCTCGTGCCATCGACTCACGGTAGCAGCGCCCGCGCCGTCGTCACGGCGAACCACGTCATGATGCCCGCGAAGACGACGAGCACGATGGCGGCCGCGTAGCCGACGAACTCACTGAAGCGCTTCATGCGGGTGGCACCCGCAGTCGCAAGGAGCGACCACGCCGCGATCCAGAGGGCGAGGCCAACGAAGAAACCCAGCGCGACGACCCAGCCCAGCAGCGAGAGCATGGAGCTGCCAGCCGTGAGCCACCACCCCCAGTTGAACGGGCTCGTGATGACGATGATGTACGCCTTCGCGAAGGACCCCGTCGCCGTCGTCTCGTTGCCCGTTCCATGGCGACGCGCGGTTCGCCACGCTCCGTAGCCAAAGTGCAGCATGAGCGCGGCGCCAATGATGGCGAAGACCACCTTGAGCCAAGGCAGCGCATCGACGATGCGGAGCACGCCCAGCCACGTGAGCAGGAGCATCGTCATGTCGCCAGTCACGGCGCCAAGCCCGACGAACCAGCCGCCCCAGAACCCGCGGGACGCTGCGCCGTGCGCCATGAGCGCGTTGATGGGGCCAGGCGGAGCCGCGAGGCTCCAAGCAAGCACGGCGCCGATGAAGAATGGCGCGTTCGCGACGTCCACGTCAAGCGAGCACGCGCGCCAGGGGAATGAGCGTTGCTGAGAAGAAGAAAGCGTTCGAGAAGGAGGAAGAAAGGATCGCCCGCCGCATCCGGCGGCGGAGGAAGAAGTGTGAGGTTCAGCGGCCCTTCTTGGCCTTCCCCTTCTTCGCGGTCTTCTTGGTGGTCCTCTTCTTCGCAGTCTTCTTCTTCGAGGTCTTCGCAGCCATTGGCTTTGCACCCTCTGGACGCTCCATTGCGATTCGTACAATAAGAACCTTCTGAAAAGTGTCGAACGGTTCACGCGCTATCGCCCGCTATCGTGCGCAAGCAACGTGGCGTGCTCAAAACGATATCGCAATGCGAGCTGGAGTGGCCTTCACCGCCTAGTACAGCGCGAGATGTCCAGTGACCTTGTCCACGTCGATATCTCGCCCCGGACCCACGCCCAGCACGGTGATCGTGCCGGGGGGGAGTTCGGTGTGCCCCGCGTCCGTGATGAGGGCGGTCGTGAGGCCCGCGCGCTCCGCGGTGAGCTTGATCTCGAAGAGCTGCTTCTCGTTCTCGGCCTTCACCACGACCTTCTTCTGGCCCTCCTCGTACCACGCGTCGAACGCGTTAGGCTGATGGCGCTTGGCCTTGAGCGCGCAATCGACGGCCGCGTGAGCGACTTGGGCGGCGAGCTTGCCGGCGCTCAGCTTCAGGTCCTTGCGCGCGACGATGACTAGCTTGGGCACGGCGCCTCCAGCTTCCGGGGCGCGTTTGTGCGTTTCCTATTTAGAGGGAGGATGCCGTCGGCTCGCCAATGCGCGACGTGCTCGTCGTAGGGGGCGGCCCGGTCGGCGGCCAAACTGCGCGTCTTCTCGCAACGAGGGGGCACGACGTCCTCCTGGTGGAGGAACACGAGCGTGTTGGCGAGCCCGTCCAGTGCGCTGGCCTCTTCACGCCCCGCATCTTCGACCTCGTCGATTTCCCGCTCGAGTCCGTGTTCATGCACGAGGTCCGCGGCGCGCACGTGTGGTCGCCAGGAGGGCATCTCGTGCAGTTGGATGGCGGCAGGACGATGGCCGTCGCGACGGACCGCGCCGAGTTCGATCGCCAGTGCGTGGCGAGCGCTGCGCGCGCGGGCGCTGAAGTGCGGACCGGCGTGAAGGCCGTCTCCGCAGTGCGGGACTCGGATGGGGTCACGGTCACGCTGCGGCATGCGGACGGCTCGATCACAAAGGAGTGTGCGCGCGTCCTCATTGGCGCGGATGGAGTGCAGAGCCAAGTCGCGAAGTGGTTCGGCCTCCCGCGTGCCCGCGAGCTCATCCCATGCTACGGCGCGCAGATCAAGGGAACGAAGCTGCCGCCAGACGTCGTGCAGATGTGGGTGGGCGCGCAGCGTGCTCCCGGCTTCTTCAGCTGGATGATCCCGACGGACGACCAGGGCAAGACTGGCAAGGTCGAGGTCGGAGTGGATCTCAAGGCGCCGCAGCCCGCGAGGTCGTACTACGAGCGCATGCACTCGGACCCCATCGTGAGCCGATTCCTGGAACCAGACGCCCGCGCGGAGTTCGACATCTGCGCGTGCATCCCGCTTGGGCCCATCAGGGCGACGAGCAGCGAACGCGTCGCGCTCGTAGGCGACGCGGCCGCCCAGACAAAGCCGACGTCAGGCGGCGGCGTGTACACTGGGCTAGTGAGCGCGGGGCACCTCGCCAGCGTCGTGGGCGATGCGCTCGACGAGGACGACCTCTCCGCGCCGCGCATGAAGGAGTACCACGATGCGTGGTACGCAGAGATCGGGCGCGAGCTGTACGTCGGCTGGCGGCTCCGCAAGGCGTTCATGCACCTCTCGGACGCGCAGGTCGAGGAACTCTTCGAGCTGCTCGATGACAAGGAACTGCTCCAGATGGTCAACTCGCTGGGCGACATCGACTACCCAAGCAAGCTCGCGCGGCCATTGCTGAAGAAGGCGCCGCAGCTCTTCAAGTTCAGTGGGGCGGCCATCGCGAGCCTGTTCGACTGATCCTTTTGTTGCGCGGGCCCTTATCCGACTCCGATGTCGCGCCGCTCGAACGCCCAGAATGCGAGCACCGTCGCGACGAGTGTGAGCGCGGCGAGCACGGCGGCGTGCGCGGGCTCGAATGTGGCCGTGAGCGGCGGGCTCGCTGCATAGTAGTAGAAGGGAGACGCTTTGCGTACCGTTGCGAGGGCGTCCACGATCGAGCCGAAACTGTAGAGGAGGTATGACGCGACCGCGATCGCGCTGCTGGCCCCGACGGCGGATCCCTTCCGCCCCCGAAAGCACGCGAGCAAGAGCGCGATGGAGCCAAAAGCGTAGCTGAGCAGCAGGAGCAGGAGCACGACCTCGGCGACCCGCAGGAGGTCGAGGCCCATGCCGACCACGAAGCCACCCACAGCCAGCGCGGCCCAGAGGAGCACGGCGAGCGCGGCGAGCCCGACCGCCAGACCGCCTGCCTTGCCCGCGAGCGCGCGGCGGCGCGACACGGGGTGCGTCAATAGGACGTCGAGCGCGCCACGCTCCTCTTCACCGGCGACCACGTCCGCCGCGCGGCCGATCGCGTAGATGAGGAAGACCAGCGGGAGCATCGCGCTGAAGAGCTCAGCGCTCAGGAACCCGGCCGCAGAACCGAGGTCAGTGATGCCGAAAGCAGCCCTCAACGCCGGGGGGTACGCCGCGATGAGCTGATCGAACTGCTCGCGTTGTGCACGCACGGTCGGATAGAAGGCCGCGATGAACGACACGTAGATCACGAGGCCAAGCCCGAAGCCGAAGAGCGCGCGTTGCTGATCGCGAAGCGTCCGCTGGAACACCGAGCCCAAGAGGCGCTGGCTCATCGCGTGTTCGCCCCCTCGGGACGGGCGTAGTAGCCCAGGAACGCCTCTTCGAGCGTGGGCTCGTGAAGCGTCAAGTCCGTGACGTCCAACGCGGCGAGCGCCTTGAGGAGCGCTCCGGCGGGGCCGCGCACGACGAAGATGAGCCCGTCGTCATCGGCGCGCACGTCGCTCACGCCCTCGACGCCGGCGAGCGCCGCTGGCGTCTTGGGCGACGCGAACTTGGCTCGCGCGTGGTGGACCGCCCGCTCCTTGAGGCGCCCCATCTCCTCGACGGCGACGAGTCGCCCCTCGCGGATGATCGCGACGCGGTCGCAGAGGGCATCGACCTCCGAGAGGACGTGACTACTGAGGAAGATCGTGCGGCCCTCCGCCTTGGCTTCGCGCACGAGAGCGTTGAACTCCTGCTGCATGAGCGGGTCGAGGCCGCTTGTGGGCTCGTCCAGGAAGAGCAGGTCCGGCTCGTGCATGAACGCCTGGACGATGCTGACCTTGCGCTTGTTCCCGTTCGACATCTCGCGAACGCGGCGATCGACGTCGAGCTGCAGCCGCGCGGAGAGCGACTCGACGCGGGCCAGATCCACGTTCCCACGAAGGTTCGCCGAATAGCGCAGCACCTCGCGCGCGGTGAGGCGCTCTGGGAAGCCGGGCTCTCCGGACACGTAGCCGACCCGAGTCGCGATCCGTGGTGCGTCCGCGCGCGGATCCATGCCGAGGATCTCGATGCGCCCCGCCGTGGGCCGAAGGAGGTCGAGCATGCAGCGGATCGTCGTCGTCTTGCCCGCGCCGTTTGGTCCCAGGAAGCCGAAGACTTCCCCCTTTCGTACGTCGAACGTGACGTCCTCGATGCCGCGGGCTTTGCCGTACGTCTTCGTGAGCGCGTCCACTGTGATGACTGCGGTCACAAAGAAGAGAAGGAGAGGGATGCTTTGGCCTATGCGGTCCGTCCTACGAGAGGACCGGGACGGGGGCGCACGGCTGGGCCAGTTGCGGTGGGCCGAGCAACCATCGCCACAGCCGCTTGCCTCCATGGATAACCTTGAAAAGGAGGAGTCCGTCAACCTCACCGTAGGACGATCATGGCGAGCGAGCATTCCCCACAGATCGGCATCGACCGCGGCATCGTGAACCGGGAGATGTTCGACCAGGCCAACGTGGAGCGCTTCTCTTACAAAGCGAAGGAGGGCCTGACGGCCGAGGTCGTGAACAAGATCTCGGACCGCAAGAAGGAGCCCGAGTGGATGCGCGAGTTCCGCCTCAAGGCGCTCGAGACCTTCCACAACAAGCCGCTGCCCACGTGGGGCGCGGACCTCACGAAGCTCGACATGAGCAAGATCACGTACTACGGAGACCCAGGCGTCAAGGAGACGAAGAACTGGGAGGATGTCCCGCAGGACATCAAGGACACGTTCGAGAAGTTGGGCATCCCCAAGGCCGAACGCGCGTACCTCGCTGGCGCCGGCGCGCAGTACGAGTCCGAGATGGTGTACCACAACCTCGCGAAGGAGTGGGCGGACCTCGGCATCACGTTCGTCAACTGTGACGAGGCCCTCCAGAAGCACGAGGACATCTTCCGCAAGTACTTCATGAAGTGCGTCCCGCCCACGGACCACAAGTTCGCCGCGCTCCACGCCGCCGTCTGGTCAGGCGGCACCTTCCTGCACGTTCCCAAGGGCATCAAGATGGACATGCCCGTCCAGGCGTACTTCCGCATGAACGCGGAGGGCTTCGGCCAGTTCGAGCACACCCTCATCATCGTGGAGGAGGACGCGCAGGTCCATTACATCGAGGGGTGCAGCGCGCCCAAGTGGGAAGCCTCCTCCATCCACGCGGGCTGCGTCGAAGTGTACGTGAAGGCCCGCGCCCGCGCTCGCTACAGCAGCGTCGAGAACTGGTCCCGCCAAACCTACAACCTGAACACGAAGCGCGCCATCGTCGAAGAGGACGGGTTCATGGAATGGGTGAACGGGAATCTTGGTAGCGGCGTCACCATGCTCTACCCAATGAGCATCCTCAAGGGGCGCCGCGCGCGCTCCGACATGACGGGCATCGCCTTCGCTGGTCCGGGCCAGAACCAGGACACTGGCTCGAAGGTCCAGCTCCTTGCGCCAGACACGAGCTGCAACATCGTGAGCAAGTCGCTCGCCGTGGGCGGCGGCATCACGACGTACCGCGGCCTCGTCAAGGTCGGCCCCGCCGCCACCAACGCGCGAGTCAAGGTCGAGTGCGACGCGCTCCTCCTGGACGAGAAGTCCAAGAACTTCACGATTCCTGACATGCAGGTCATGACCGACAAGGTCGAGATCGCGCACGAAGCGACCGTCGGCAAGATCTCGACGGACCAGATATTCTACCTCATGAGCCGCGGCCTGACCGAGGCCGAGGCCAACGTCATGATCGTGAACGGCTTCATCGAGCCGATCACCAAGGAACTCCCACTCGAATATGCGGTCGAACTGAACCGGCTCATCGAGCTGGAGATGATCGGCAGCATCGGGTGAACCGTTACGGCGCCAGCCCCAAGGCGATCTTCGCCTTGCCGCTGAAGTTGTACTGATAAGGTTTTGTGGCCCCGATCTGGACGAGAATGTCGAGTGATTGAAGCTGAGAAAAGATTTGGCTGACTCTTGGCTGGCTCTTCTTGATAACGCGGTTCAGCTCGTTTTGGCTGAAGGGCCGTGGCATGGCTGCGAGCCGCTCGACGGCGCTCTTAGCGGCCCGCGGCAGGTCCCGCAACGTCGCTTCGCGATACTCATCACGTAGGAGCGTGACAACTTCGGTGAATGCGAGCGGACGCGCCTCCACGGCCAGTCGTCTTTCCATCGCGTCCTCGAACGCACTGAACATCGCGCGCAAGTCGCCGTTGAACGTCGCATGCATCTGCTCGACGGCCAAGGGCTCGACTGGTTTGACGAACGGGACTCCGTGAATGGCGAGGTTTTCGTACCTCTTTTCGAGCAACGCCTGCACTTGAGGTGCGGTCAAAGGCGGGAGATCGACTGGATGTTGAAGGATGCTTGCGATTCTCGGATGGGCTGACAGGTGTTCAGCGACAAAGCCCCGACTCGCTCCGATGACGAAATGGATCCCAGGGATCTGCAAGAAGTCACGGACATCATTGAACAAGACGCTGGGCCACTCTGAGTCCCCGATCGCAGCGAGTTCAAGATTGTTGACGTGAACAATGGTTCCTTTGAACCCGAGCTCGGCACGCGCTGCCGCGGCAACGGCACGCGCGAGTGAGAAGAGCCTGGCGTTCTCGATCGGGGGCGCTTCTCGTGGCGGTCGCTCTCTGGAAAGACTAACACCACCGCCGGCTCCGGCATACTCGCCGGGGAAATCAACTCCCCAGCTTCCACTGCCTTGCGTTGCCTGGTTCACGAGCGCGACCGCCTCCTGAACTGCCGCGTTCGCGGTTGCGCGTGCGCGTATCCCCATGTCCGGGGCGTTCACGAGCGGACGCAGGATGTTTGTCAGAGTTTCGAGCGCGAAATCCCGATACGTGAACTTGCTCGTGACTCGAACATGGCTCGGGCTGACGACATAACCATTCTCACCCGCCGTGAACTTGACGTAGTTGATCAGGGTCGTCTTTCCTCCACCCGGAAGGCTCTCGACAACACTCGCACTGTTCTCGCTGCTCGCAATACGATTCAGGATGCGACTCTCACCGCCGCGTTCCACGTACAGCGTGATCGGGTACGCACCCTGGCGAGTTGGCTCCAGGGGTTGGTCGAAGAATGGAGTCGACCGCAACCCGAAGGGGTGCCAGAGATTCTGCATGCCGACGATTACCGCCGAATTCCTTATATAAGTTTTCTTGCGGAATTCAACAGGAACCTCAGGCCATGCGAGGCCGATCCGGCAGGGCGTCACCTTCCCACAGCCGGTGCTGGGCTCATCAGCGGTCGTGGCCCGCCGCCATGAGGCGCTGCACATCGCTCGAGCCCCGCGCGGCTCGTCGTCAGCGGGCTGGTTCGCCGAGGCGCGAGGACGGGTTTCCTTCACGGAGCTCGGGAAGGCGTCACAACAAGGTTCTTAACCGTCCCCGATGGGCCCTGGCTCATCATGCATCGGCGCGTCCTTCTCGTGGCGGTCCTCGTGGCACTCCTGAGCGCGGGCTGCTTCAGTATGGACAAGCTGACTAGCGCCTCGACGCAGCTTTCGATGGCCGACGAGATGCTCGCGCACCCGCCAGGGTCAGACACGGTGCCTACTGGCCTCACGCGGGAGTTCGACCTCTACCTCGTCCGCATGACGCACGAGATCTATCCTGGCGCGTCCATGGGCATGTGGGCCTTCAGCCTCACTCCCGAGGACGGCTCGGGCAGCGTGCCTGGCCCCGCGCTTCGAGTGAACGAGGGCGACACGGTCATCGTCAACTTTCACCCGGGCGTCTCCGGGTTCAACCACACGATCCACTGGCACGGCGTCGATGTTCCGTGGCAGATGGACGGCGTGCCATTCATGACGCAGAAGCCAGTCGAAGCGGGTGAGACGTTCACGTACGACTTCATCGCGAAGCCCGCTGGCACGTACTGGTATCACTGCCACGTGGACCCCACGCACCACATCGACATGGGCATGTACGGCGCGCTCATCATCGACCCCGCACCAAGCCACTCCGATCCCCATTACGACAAGGAGTTCCTCCTGATGCTGGACGACATGGACCGCTTCCACCTCGAGGGCGGCCAACCCGCGACGGGGAACCTTCCGCAAGGCGGCGACCCCAGCGAACTCCAGCAGTACGCGAACCGCCAAGTCTCAGACTCCATCAATCGGAACCCGGCCATCTCCGACAAGGTGACGGGAAGTCCCGCGCGGCCGCAACGCAACTGGACGCAGGTCACGTACGCGCCGTACACCGCCGACTACAACACGTTCCTCATCAACGGTGTGGCGTACCCCAACACGCCCGTCCTCGTCGTGCAGAAGGATAGCACGATCCGCATCCGCGTGGTCAACGTCGGCAACGAGTTGATGACGCTCCACCTACACGGGCACCACATGCTCGTCACTCACACGGACGGCGTTGCATTGAGCTCGCCCTACTGGGTGGACACGCTCCAGATCGGGCCTGGCCAGCGCCAGGACGTCTATGTGAAGATGAGCAATCCTGGCATGTGGGAACTGCACGACCACATCGGCCGGCACACGCAGAACGACAACATCTTCCCCGGCGGCGCGATGACCGTGCTCTGCTACGAAGGCATCGAAGGCTGCGCGGAAAAGGGCGGCCACCACCACGGAGGGATGCGCTCAGGCGACCTGGTGGACTGGCGCTGGAACGAGCTGTGGCAAGCTCTCCCCTGAACGCACGTCTCGTCGGTCGGCTTGCAGCTCACGAGCCTCATTGTGTCAGCGCTCGCTTGCTCTCGCTTCGACCCGGTAAGCGGCCACAGGACTCATACCCCACACCATCCAGCCCAAGTCCGTATGCCGACCATCGACGAGACCAAGAAGAAAGCAAGCGACAACTGGGACAAGACCAAGGGCAAGGTTGACGAGAAGGTCAACGAGATCCGAGGTGGCACGCAGCGCGGGCCGCAAGACAGGACGCCGCAATCGAAAGGCGAGATTGAGAAGCGCCCTGGCGAAGAGAAGCGCCCTGGCGGCGAAGAGAAGCGCGTTGGCGACACTGAAGAAGAAGACGCCAGCGACATGTAATCTCAAGCGCGGCGCAACAACAACGTTACCCCGCCCACGTCGATCGCCTCGACGGCGGCGCCGTGGAGCGTGGGGCTCTTCTTCACCTCATACTCACCCGCGACGAGGTCGAACGAGCGGCCGTCACCAAGACGCACCGTCACGCCCGCATCAGCCACACTTGCAGCGTCCATGGCCTTGAGCGCCTCGCTCACGACCCTCGCATCCTGGCGGTACTTGGGGCCTATCTTGGCGTGCACTGGCTCCACGCTCGTGGGACGCATCTGCACGTCCGCCGCTTCGACGAACCGGAGTCCATCGACCTTCGTCGTGGACACGATGTCAGCCTGCCCTGCCTCCAGCGCCTCGCGGGCCGCTGGTGAAGCGACGACTTCGAGCGCGGGCATCTGTTGGTTGAGCGCCAGCTTGCCTTGGGACTTCCAGTTGCGCACGGCTGCGATGACGTTGCGCACGATGGCGCCCTGCTCCAGTGCGGTCTTGTCCACCGCGCCAACATGCGGCCACGCTGACGTGTGGATGCTCTTCTCGCCCTCGTGCTTGGCGTAGTGCTCCTGGAACATGTCCTCGGTCGAGAAGCACAGCACGGGCGCGAGGAGCTTGATGACGCCCAAGCCCACGGTGTATGCAGTGTAGCGCGCGCCTGCGTCGCCCGCGTAGAGGCGCTGCTTTGCAGCCTCGAGATAGTGGTCCGCGAGCATGTTCCACGCGAAGTGCTCCGTGTCCTTCACGGCCTTCGTGTAATCGTAATCGTCCCAGTCGCGAGTCGCGCTCTCCACGAGCAGCGCGAACTCGGCAAGGATCCAGCGGTCCATGAGCGCAAGGCGCTCGGCGGGAACGGCCTCAGGCCGTGCGCCGCCGACGCCTCTGGCAATGAGCCCCTGGATGTTCCTCAGTTTGGTCGCGAGGCGCTGCGCGCGCGTGAGTTCCTTGGGGTTCCAGATGATGTCCTCTCCAAGGTTCGCGCCAGTCGCGCTCCAGTAACGCAGCGCGTCTCCAGAGTAGTCCCGGATCACGTCGAGCGGCTCGACGATGTCGCCCTTGGACTTGCTCATCTTCTTGCCCTTGCCCAGTTTCACGAAGCCCGAGATCTGGGCGTCCATCCACGGCGTCTTGTCGTGATGGAGATGCGCTTTCACGATGGTGTTGAACGCCCAGAAGCTGATGATCTCGTGGGCTTGCGGGCGGACGGAGAAGGGCAGGAGCTTGGAGAGCTTCGAGTCGGTGTTGATATCAGCGAGTCGGGCGTTCCTCACACCCATGCGCTCCGAAGCTGCGAGGATCGCGATCTGGGGCGTGAGCGAGGACGTGGCCCACGTGTCCATGACGTCGGCCTCGCCGCGGAAGACGGCGTTCTCGCACTTGGCGCACTTGCCGTGCGGCTTGTCCACCGTCGGGTCAACGGGCAGGTCCTCGAGGCGCGCGAGCTTTGGCTCGCCGCACGCTTCGCAGTACCACAGGGGAAAAGGCACTCCGAAGTAGCGCTGGCGCGAGATGCACCAGTCCCACTTCAGGCCCTTCACCCAGTTGTCGTAGCGGACCTTCATGTATGGTGGATGCCACGCGACCTTCTCCCCGCGCGCCAGGAAGGCGTCACGGAGGTCGAGGTACTTGACGAACCACTGCTTCGTGACGAGGAACTCGATGGGGGTGCCGCAACGCTCGTGCACGTTCACCGAGTGCTCGAAATGCTTCTGTGACAACAAGCGGCCCTCACGATTGAGGTCGGCGAGGATGTTCTCCCGAGCATGCGTCACGCTTTGACCGACGTACTTGCCGGCACCATCCGTCATCTTGCCATTAGGCGCGATGACCACGCGCAGGGGCAAGCTGTTGGCTTGCCACCAGTCGATGTCCATCTGGTCGCCGAACGTGCAGTTCATGACGACGCCAGTACCGGTCTCCTTGTCCACCGTGTCAGACGTGAGGACGGGCACGATGTTGCCAACGCCCACTGGCACCCGGACCTGCTGGCCCACGAGGTGACGCGTGCGCTCGTCGTCTGGGTGCACGAAGATGGCGACGCACGCGGGAATGAGCTCGGGGCGCGTCGTGCTGATGACGATCCTGCCCTCCGCGCCTTGCTGGTAGGTCACGACCTCGCGCGGTTTCGAGTTGGCTTCGGGGCCAGGCACCATCGTGCGCAAGATGAGCTTCTCGTGCGCCGAGTGCACGGCGCCCACCAGATCGAAGCTGATGTCATTGAACGTGCTAGGCAGGAGCCGGTCCTCGGTCTCCACTTGCGCGATGGCCGTCTGGCACTCGGGGCACCAGATGGTGGGGCGCTCGGCGCGGTACACGCGGCCCATGCCGAACATCTCGATGAAGGACTCCTGGCTGATCCTGATGACTGGCTTGTCGATCGTGCGGTACACGAGCGACCAATCGCAGCTCGTGCCGATGCGACGCCACGAGCGCTCCATCGCTTCCTCGCCCTTCTTCGTCTCTTGGAGGCAAAGACGGATGAACTCCTGGCGGCCCACGTCAGAGAGCTTCTTGCCTACGGCTCGCTCCGTGAACCGCTCCGTGGGCAACCCGTTGTCGTCGAACCCGAAGGGGTAGAACAACGAGTACCCACGCATGCGCTTGTAGCGGGCCGTGAAGTCCATCTGGTTGTACGAGTACGCGTGCCCAATGTGCATGCGGCCGCTGACCGTGGGCGGCGGCGTGTCGATGCTGAAAACGGGCTTCGAGGACGCCGCGTCGAAGCGGTAGATGCCCTGCTCTTCCCAGAACGCGAGCCACTTCTCTTCCATGGCCTGGATGCTGGCATCCGGCTGGGGCGCGGCGTCGTCCCCAGCGTCGTGAGCTGGGGGCAAGCCGCGTCGGGGCGCGGCGTGGTCTTCTGCCATGGTGGGGCGCCGATTGGGGGGCCGCGCTTAAGCGTTTGTCACACGCCGATACGTCTGTCCTCCAGCCGCACCGCAGCGGGGCGGCGAGCGGGGGTTTCAGGAGACAGCAAGTCCCCTGACGCCTTCGCGCGGGACCGCGTGCGAGACAGCATCATGGGGGCCACAGGAGCAGTCCGCGTAGCGGCCACACGAGAAGGAGCCATCAAACGCTTGTCGGGGCCCCCAGATAGTCGCGGGCTCAAATCGAGCAGCGAATCCTACACATACCAGTAGGTTTGCCACGACCCAACGCCAGGGAGCCCCCCAAGGCCTTGGCAGCTTCTCATGTAGAGCGCGCAAGCCTCGGCGTAGAAGTGCAGGGTGCCTGACGTTGGTGTAGCAGGGTTATGGTGGGCTGGACAATACCCGTATCCAGTCGCGGGCACGCTGGTCGTCCAGACGACGCCGCCTATGACGTGCATGCAAACTTGATCCCCATCCCACGAGTCCGTCCACTCACCAGCATCAATCGTCCCGCTGAACGGGCTGTTGCTTCCGCCCGACCCTCCAAGGACCCAGATGCAAGTTACCTGGCCTCGGGCGGCGCGCGTCGCCACGGTCATGTAGTCACTCGGAGCGTAGCGCCACGATGATGGAGGATCGTTGGTGGTTTCGCGGCAGTTGGACGGGAAGCTGCTCCGTTCGACATAGTTCGATGGCAGAGCCGGGTTGGGTTCGATTGTCGCGCTTGCGCAGGTAAAGAAGCGCTGGCTGATCGTGCCATTCTCCTGATGCACGACGCGAAGCTTTCCGAGGGCCAGGTTTGCCGAGAACGTGTCACGGCGACTGGAATCAGTTGTTGTTGTTGTTGTGTTGAGGTAGTCCGGCGTCCAACCATCGCCGCCACAATTGATGTGGGACAGGTAGGTTCCTGTAACACTGTACGTAGTGTGACCCGAGACGTCGGTTTCGTAGGACAGCGTGAAGTCCCACAGGGTAGCAGCCGAAGCGGGCTGGACCACGATAAGCGAGACGATCGTTGCGATTACGATCACTTGCAAGGTCTGCTTGTAAGCGTTCATTGGCAGCACTCCAGACAAGGACCCCCCCCCACCTATGCATATACACATCGTCTTCTGCTGCTCAGTCGCACCAAGCAGTGCCAACTTCGAACTGTGAATGGAAGAACTGGGATGGTTCGAACCCCGGCAGCCAGTCGATGACGGAACGGCCCGAACCGGAGCCGCCAATCGTGGTGCCATTGAGCGTGGCCGTCCATGTTCCACTACAGTCTCCCGTTCTCACGAGCTCAAGGTGTGACGAGCCAGTGGCTGACTTCGTCAGGTCAGCGTGCGAAAGAGTAGCTTCAGTTCCAACGCCAGCGGTGTTTCCCGCCCCAAGAGACACCAGGATCGTGCCGGTGCCAACGATGGTTGCCGTGAGTGTATCGCCGCCGACAACCAAGGACTCGTCGCCGATGCTGGCGCTTGCTGGCCGGGATGCATGAGCGCCGACTTCTCTGAAACTCCCCTGCCCATGTGTGGTCAGCACCCATGAGGAATTCACGGAGAACAATAGGATTCCCCCAGACCAATCATCGTGCGCACCAACGGAACCGATCGATATGTTGAGGGCCTCCTCGGTTCCACGTGACCCATCAATGAGGAAGAGAGGGGACGATGGAAACGTGAACGGAGTACCTGGGACTTGGCTCATCGACGACCCACCGGCAAGATCGCTCACCCGAAGCGCCAGCGGTTGACCTGAGCTGACCCCGTATGCCGCCCCTGAGAATAGAGCGCCAGATTTGGTAGCATTGAGGTCCACAACGAATCCCTGTGAGTGCCAATTCGCCGATGCGGGGGGCGTTGTGGCAAGAAACACCGTGTCATTCCTAGCGAGTGTTATCTCCATCGTCTTCCATGAATCACTGGTACCTATCCAAGTTTCGCGCGGGTCGAGAGGAAGGTGACCCGAGATAGGAAAGTAGTAGGATGTTGGGGGGCCTCCTTCTATTGCTACTGTTACGGTGAGCGCGCTATCACCGCCCCGTGCAGGGGGAAGAATGATAAGATCGTCTTGGGGCGACGGGAAGAGACGGATGACTCTGCAAGTGCAGGTCTGGTTCAGGTAGGCGACGCTCAGGAGGCTTGACCCGGCGTTCGGCCCCAGGTCAGAGGTCGGTAATCCCAACCACTCGTTTACGGGGATCGGAGTACCGCAAGAGGTGCAGACCTCAACGTCGCTGCTCGATTCAGTAACGATCGCGGAGTACGTGTCGTGTGTTCTCAGTCCTGTCAGAGACAGGTCCTGCGAGTGCGCCGGCGAGACCGGAGCCGTCACCACCAACAGCAGCAGAATGAGTGCGGCCGGTCGTACGCTCACAGGTGCCTGTGTGGACGGTGTGGTCTTCTAGTTTTCCGTCGGCTTGGACTGCGCCAGAGCTGGCGCGTTCCGCCTACCCCTTCTTCGTCTCGGTCGCGAGCCGTTCCACGCGCTGGAGCGATGATAGCAGGATGTCCTCCAATGCCGCTTTGTACGCCTTCTTGGGGACACCAGGCGCGCTGAGGTTGTAAAAGATGTCCCAGCGCAGGGTGGTGAATCCTTTGCCGGCGATGAGCTCGATCTGCTGCGTCCAGTACTTCTGGCCAGGATTCCGGGTGCCCAGCCACGTGATGTTGTCATTCACGCGCCAGCGCGTGGCTTGCTCGTCCCACGAGGGCACGCCCAGGAAGTGCAATCGGCGCTTCACGTCCGGCCCGTCCTGCGTCGCACCATCAAGGTACTCGACGCTCCGCAAGTGAAGGATCTCGCGTGGCGTCGCGAAGAACCGAGGCCACTGCTTCGTATCGCTGATTATGGCCCAGACGGCTTCCGGTGTGGCGGGGATGTTGCGCTCCTCACTGAGGTGCGTCACGCGGGGCAATGACGCCCGCCCTCGCATGAAGCTGGCGGCCCTCGGCGCACGGATTCACCACGGAGGACGGACGCCGCCTCAGGTGAGGCGAGATACGGAGGTGGTGAGCCGACGGTGCGTTGACCTCCGTCTCTCTCCTTGGCGCGGGCCGGTCGCCGGGTCGGTCGCTCCGTTCTCCGTGTCTCCGTGGTGAAGGAACAAGACGCCTCAATCCAACGGCACGAGGCTCGCCCGCTCGCGCTTCCAGCGCCGCGCGAGCATCGGGGCGGCGTCGAGCACGCCTTGCAGGTCCTTCAGGGGCGTGTCCGACAAGCGCTCCACGCCGTACTCGTCCGCCACGACTTGCGCCGCACGGCTGCCCGCGAGGCGTTTGCGGTTCCCGAGGAGGTCCGCCCACTGCTTGTCGATGTGGTTCTGGACGGCGGGATCCAGCGCGACGCCGACATCCGGCTCTTCCGTGGGCATGTTCTCGATGTGTGGCACGAGCCGCTCGAACTCGGGGTCCACCCAAACGGCGAAGTCGCTCGCGTCGGGATCGCGCCGCGTGCGGATGATGGGCGCAAGGGACTCGATGAACTTGAGGAAGGACGAGTAGCCGAAGTCTCGGTAGCTGAAGTCCGGCCGGATCCGCCGGATGCTCTCGTGCAATGGCCCGCCGTACACGCGTCCCTCGTCATCCGCGGCGGCGGGCATGGCTTCGAGCACGACGTGGTGGCGCTCACTGAGCTTCTCCCCCTTCGTGGCGGCACGCTCAGTCCCGTGCTTCTGCGCGGCGGGCTCGGAGCGAAGGGGGACAAGGCGGGCTTCCTCCGCGTACGCGGTCTCGGGGAGGGCCGCGTTGGGGCCGGGCGTCTGGTCGTAGTAGATGAACTGGTCGCAACTTTGCACGAGCGCGCGACCCACCCGGCGCTTGGCCCCCAAGCCGATGACCTTCTTTCCGCCCTCACGGATGCGACGCGCGAGTTTCGCGAAATCGCTATCAGCAGTGACGAGCATGAACACGTCGATGGGCCGCGTGTAGAGCAGGTCCATGGCGTCCACGGTGAGGTGGATGTCGGTCGCGTTCTTCGTGCCGCTGCCCGTCGTGAACTGGTGCAACTCCTCGAAGCCCGCTTCGCGCAGAGCGCCTTGGGCCTTGGCGTAGCGTGTCCAGTCCGCGTAGGCGCGGCGCACGATGACGCGGCCGAACGCGGCGGCCTCCGTGAGCACGCGCTGCAAGTTGACGTCGCGCGCGTTCTCGTAGTCCATGAGGATGGCGACGGATGGCTCATGGCCGTCACGCTGCGCGGGCACACGGGGCGATGGAGCGTCCCGGAGATGAGCCCTGCGGTTTCGGTCTGTCACTCGCCGGAGGCGGCCTATCCGCGCCGCTCGTTCTTGATGTCCTTGGCGACTCGGAAGCCCACGAGCGCCGCGCCAACGGGGCAAAGGATCGCTGCAACGAGCGGGATCCACGCGTAGCGACCGTAACCCCAGACGGAGAGCGCGAGAACAAGCGCGAATGGGGAGAGGGCGAGGGCCCAATGGAGCCACACCCAGGACCGGCTCTTGCCCTCGGGAGCCATGGTGAACTGGACCATCAAAGGATGATGAGCCACGGATGTCTCATGTAACTTGTGGCGCTGCCACCGCATCACTCCGGCACGCGCATCGCCGCGTAGAGCGCGCGGCTGCTCTCCACGAAGCGCCGCCACTGCGCGAGGCGCGCGTGGCGCTCGCTCTCACCTATCTTCGGCGTCCATCGCTTGTCGAGCGCCCACGCTTTGGCGACCTCGCCTCGCGACTCGAAGATGCCAGCGCCCAGCGCGGCGAGGCACGCAGCGCCAAGCG
>JBAZZN010000018.1:0-18389 GCA_041658815.1 Thermoplasmatota archaeon | reverse complement strand
GGCGACTCTGCCGGTGGCTCGGCCAAACAAGGCCGCAACCGCGAGTTCCAAGCTATCCTCCCCCTTCGCGGCAAGATCCTCAACGTCCAGAAATCGCGCCTCGACAAGATCCTCAAGAACAACGAGATCCAAGCGCTGATCACGGCGCTTGGGGCTGGCATCAGCGAGACGCCAGGACCAAAGCTCACGCAGGACGTCGAAGTCGTCGAGCCAGGCGCCCGCAAGAAGGAGGACTTCGACCTGACGAAGCTGCGCTATCACCGCGTCATCATCATGACCGACGCCGACGTGGACGGCGCGCACATCCGCACGCTGCTCCTCACGTTCTTCTTCAATTACATGTATCCGCTCGTGGAGCGCGGCCACGTCTTCATCGCGCAACCCCCGCTCTTCAAGGTCAAGAAGGGCAAGACGGAGCGCTACGCGTTCAACGAGGCCGCCAAGGATGCGATGCTTGCCGAGATGGGCTCGCAGGGCGTCAGCATCCAACGCTACAAGGGTCTTGGTGAAATGAACCCGGACCAACTCTGGGAGACCACGATGGATCCCGAGAAACGCACGCTTGCTCGAGTGAACGTGGATGATGCTGCGGCCGCCTCGCAGCTCTTCGACGTCCTGATGGGTGACGCGGTGGAGCCGCGCCGCGACTTCATCATGGAGCAAGCTCGGAACGCCAAGAACATCGACGTGTAAGGTGTGACCCACATGCCCTACAACGCCAACACGCCAAGACGCGAACACGCCAACGACGCCCATGATGGCGTGTTCGCGTGCTCGCGTGTTCGCGGCATTGTCACGGCCCACCTGGGGGGATAATAGATAGAGAATCACGGCACCATCATCGAGCGCCCACTCAACGAAGAGATGCGCACCTCATACATCGACTACGCCATGTCGGTCATCGTCGGGCGCGCGTTGCCTGACGTGCGCGACGGACTCAAGCCCGTCCACCGGCGCATCCTCTACGCGATGTGGGACATGGGTCTCACGCCGGACAAGGCGTACCGCAAGAGCGCCCTCGTGGTGGGCGACGCGATGGGCAAGTACCACCCACACGGCGACTCCGCCATCTACGACACGCTCGTGCGGATGGCGCAGGATTTCTCGTTGCGATACGAGCTCATCGACGGGCAGGGCAACTTCGGCAGCGTGGACGGCGACGGCGCCGCGGCCATGCGTTACACGGAGTCTCGCTTGTCGAAGATCGCCCTCGAACTTCTTGATGACCTCGAGAAGGAGACCGCCGATTGGGTGGACAACTATGACGCGTCGCGCAAGGAGCCTTCCGTCCTCCCCGCGAAGCTGCCCAACCTCCTCATCAACGGCAGCACCGGCATCGCGGTCGGCATGGCCACGAACATCCCGCCACACAACCTGCGCGAAGTGACCGCCGCGATCAAAGCCTACATCGCGGACCCGCAAACCCCCATCATCGACCTGATGAAGCACTTGCCTGGGCCGGACTTCCCGACAGGGGGCATCATCTACGGCCGACAAGGCATCTTGGACGCCTACACGACCGGCCGCGGCGTGGTCAAGGTCCGCGCGAAGACCGAGATGGAGGACAAGAAGGACCGGCACCGGATCATCGTGACCGAGATCCCCTACATGGTCAACAAGTCCAACATGCTCCAGAACATCGCGGAGCTGGTCAAGGAGAAGCGCCTCGAAGGCATCTCGGACCTGCGTGACGAGTCTGACCGCGACGGCATGCGCGTCGTGATCGAGCTCAAGAAGGACGCCATCCCGGACGTCGTCCTCAACAACCTCTACAAGATGACGGCGATGGAGTCGTCGTTTGGCATCCTCAACCTCGCGCTCGTCGATAACCAGCCTCGCGTGTTGACCCTCACCGGTTTCTTCGAGAACTACTTGAAGCACCGCGAGGAGGTCGTGAGGCGCCGCACGGCGTTCGACCTGAAGAAGGCCGAAGAGCGAGCGCACCTCGTGCGCGGCCTCATTCGTGCAGTGAGCAAGGTGGACGAGGTCATCGCCCGCATCCGCGCGAGCCAAGATGTGGAAGCCGCGCGAGAGTCGCTGATGCAGATGGACTTCGTGCGCATCGACGTCCCCGGCTTCGCGCCCATCGAGGCTGGACGCTTGGACGAAGTCCAAGCGAAGGCCATCCTCGAGCTGCGCTTGAGCAAGCTCACGGGGCTCGAGGTCCAAGCGCTCAAGGACGAGATCGTGGAATTGTCCGGCACGATCCGCGCGCTCAATGCCATCTTGGCGGACCGCGCCGAGATCCTCAAGATCATAACGGGCGAACTGACCGACCTGTCCGAGAAGTTCGGGGACGAGCGGCGCACGCAGATCGTGGAGGCCACGGGCGAGATCGCGATGGAGGACCTCGTGCCCAACGAGCACGTCGTCGTCGTCACGACGAACGACGGGTACATCAAACGCATCCCGGTGGACGCGTACCGCACGCAACGCCGTGGCGGCAAGGGCGTGACCGGCATGCAGACGAAGGAGGAGGACTACGTGGTCGATCTCTTCCCGTGCACGACGCACCAGTACATCCTGTTCTTCACGAACAAGGGACGCGTGTATTGGCTGAAAGCGTACCAGATCCCAGAGGGCCAACGCCAAGGCAAGGGCAAAGCCATCGTGAACCTGCTCGAGGGCCTGGAGCCCGGCGAAAAGGTCGCCGCAGCACTACCAGTGAAGGAGTTCCCCGCGGACAAGTTCATCTTCTTCGCGTCAAAACTCGGCACGGTCAAGAAGACGTCGCTGGAAGAGTATTCGCGCCCCCGCGTCACAGGAATAATCGCGCTGGGCCTTGACCCGGGCGACGAACTGATCGGTGTTGGTATCACGGGTGGCGATGACGAGGTCATCCTCGCCAAGACGCACGGCAAGAGCATCCGCTTTCACGAGTCTGACGTGCGCCCGATGGGCCGACCCGCGACGGGAGTGCGTGGCGTGACGCTGGAGGGCGATGATGAGGTCGTCTCGCTCTCGATCGTGCATGACAAGAACGGGCAATTGCTCACCGTCACCGAGAACGGGTACGGCAAACGCACGCCAGTCGAGGAGTACCGCATGCAGGGACGCGGCGGCTCGGGCATCATCACGATCCAGACGACCACAAGGAACGGCAAGGTCGTGGCAGTTCGCGAAGTGAAGGACGACGACCAGGTCATCGTCACGTCCACGCAAGGCATGGTCATCCGCTTGCCCGTGAACACGGTGAGCGTGCTTGGCCGCAACGTGCAGGGCAACCGCATAATGCGGCTGGACGGCGCCGACAAGGTGATGGCGCTCGCGCGCCTCGCGCAGGACGACATCCCTGAGGAGTCCCTCACGGAGTCCGCCATCGCAGAGACAGAGGAAGCCGCGCGTGGCCCACCGCCGGCGGGCGTGCAGGACGAGGCCGAGCGTGACGAGCCGGACGTCGAAGAGCACGAGGATGAAACGTAGTCGCCGGGTTGCTGCTCACGCTTGCATGGCTTGCGTGATGCGGGCGGCCCCGGCTTCGAGCTTCTCCAGCGCGCGGTGACGCGAGATGGGAGTCTCGAAGAGCATCGCCACGAGGAAAGTGCCAGGGATCGCCGTGATGCCCAGGAGGCCGCCATCGACATCCACTATCATAGTGTACCCGATGGGCTTGATGTTGCCGTACGTCCAGACGGCGCCGATCTGGCCGTGGATGGTGGCGAGCGCGAAGCCCAAACCGTCCGCGTCGATGTCGGGCATCAGTCTCGCGGCTATGGGTCGGCCGTGATGATCGAACACGCCAGCCGCGATGATGCTCCCGTTCACGAGCTCCCGCAAGCACGCGTTCACGGCGGACTCCTTCTCTTGGGGAGGCGCGCCAATGGACGAGGCCGTGTCGTAAGCGTGAGGCATCAGCGTTTCCACGAGCGCGTACTCTGGGCTCGTGTTCTCCAGGAGGACGCCCATCCTGCGGGGGAGCTCGACGTCGAGGTGCTTGTCCTTCACGATGTAGTCGCCCGCGCCGTGACTGAGCGCATGGAACGCGACCTCCTCCGACTTCTGGTCGCCCAGAACGACGATGCGGATGCCCGGCGAGCCGATCCGCAGGAAGTCCAGGATGTCGAGGCCCGAGCCATCTGGCAAGTCGTAGTCTAGGATGGCCGCGTCGAACGAGTTCTCGCCCGCCTCGCGGATGGCCTCGATGATGCTGCCCACGCGCGTCACGTGCCAGTTCTCGCGCTGCGTGAGTGAAGCGTTGAGCTGGTCCGACTCCGCTTTGTTGGGGTCAACGAGGAGGATCCGCGTCAAGAAGGTGCCAGCAAGCGTTCTGCCGCAGCCTCGCTTTGAACCCACGCACAGGCCGCTTGGGCCACTCCGCGCACGCGAACGCTTATGACCACCCCCGGGACCTCGCCGGCGATGCGAGGCTTGCCCCTCTTGGTCATTGCGGTCGCCCTGGTCGCCGGCTGCACGTCCACGCCCCCCTCGGCCACGGTCTCTCCCGCGGCGACGCTTCCCCAAGCTGCCTTCGCGCGCGTGATCAGCGTCATCGATCCAAGTGGTGGGCAAGGAGAGCCCAGCATGGGCATCGCGCCCGACGGCACACTGTACGCGAACGGCCTTGCCGGCACGGGAGGACGCGATCCTGGCGCCGTGTACCGATCCCTCGACAATGGCACCACGTGGGAACGCATCGGAACGCCCACCGCGCCCATGCCGAACTTCGACCCCGACCTTGCCGTCGCGCGCGACGGGACCGTCTGGTTCTCTTCCTTGTGGCTGGGTTGCAGCAGTACGGCCGCTTCGAAGGACGCGGGCAAGTCGTGGACGACGAGCTATCTGGGCTGCGTTCCGGCGGCGGGAGATCGCCAGTACGTCATTCCCACGAAGGGCGGCACGGCCTACATCTACAGCCACCACGTGCCGACTCTCTACCAAGCCGTCGCGAAGACGACGGATTACGGCGCGACTTGGACGCCAAGCGGCTTCGCGGAGGGCGGTCCCCTCGCCATCGCGCAGAACGGCCAATCCGGGTGGGGCGGTGGTGGTTTCTGGAACGAGAAGACGGGCAGCGTGTTCGCGACGTTCACGTGGTACTCGGATATCGTGGCGAACAACGCGGGGACAGCGACGACCTCGTGGCTTCCTGCGGCCGGCGTCACGCGCGACGAAGGCAAGTCGTGGCAGCTCGCGACAGCGCCCAGCGCGGGGGGCGTCGCCGTCGGCTTGGGCCTCGTGGTCGGCGCGGCGGACGAAGCGGGGAACGTGTACCTCTCGTGGGCCGAAGCGAAGCAGAAACAGATGACCGTGTACCTCGCCGTCTCGAAGGACGACGGCAAGACGTGGAGCAAGCCCATCGTCGTGGACGATGACGCGGGAAGCAAGGTCTTCCCCGCCATAGCCGCTGGGGATGCGGGACGCGTCGCCATCGCTTACTATCACGCGGACCAGCACGACTACCCAAGCAACGTGCCCAAGGACACGCACTGGAACGTCACGCTCGCTTGGACCGCTGACGCGCTCAACGGCACCCCCACTTGGGAACGCGCGAACCTCAGCACGCACTCGGCGCGGACGGGCCCCATTTGCCCGGACGGCTCCACGTGCCAAGGCAACCGGCAGCTCCTCGACTACTTCGCGCTCAAGGTCACGCCCCAGGGGCGCGTCGCGAGCGTGTGGACGAGCACGGACGACGTGGCGGGGAAGACGGTCAACGTGTTCGGGATGACAGAAACACCCCTCCTTCGTGCGTCGTGATCGGCCTGGCCGTGCAAGGAAAGGGCAGGATGAACAGGATGGGCAGGACGAGGAGAACTTTGGTGCCTGTTCATCCTGTCCATCCTGTTCTTCCCACACGCGTCGCGACCCTCCTCGTACTCACCGCGCTCGTCCTAGCGGGATGTGTCACGCCCACGACGCCCGGGCCCCTTCACTTCGCGGGCCTCAAGTTCGAGACGCGGCTTGGGAGCTTCACGGCGATCCTCTTCGAGAACGAGACGCCAGCCTCGGCCGCATTCATGCAGAAACTGGTGGACGCGCACTACTACGATGGCCGCGCCTTTGGCCGCATCATCCCCGGCTTCGTCATCCAGGAAGTGGACCGGACGGGCGGCACAACGGACCAGAAGGAGCACGTGCGCCTCGAAGCGCCGCGCAACGTCAGCTTCAGCGCGGGGGCGTTTGGCATCGCGCGCGACGCTGACCCGGACTCGGGCGGGAGCGAGTTCTTCATCATGGACTTCGCGACGTCCTCGCTCTACGGGAACTACACCGCGTTCGCGCAAGTCGTGGGCGGACTTGACGTCGTACACGCCATCGCCCGCGAGAGGGCCGTGAACACTGGCCCCGCATCAAGCGTCGTGGGCGCGCCGCCTGGCTCCCCGGTCTATTTCGGTTTGCACGACCGAGTGCCCGTGGACCCAGTCGTCATGACGAGGGTCACGCGCGTGGACGTCGCGCTCGCGCCCAGCATTGCGGCGCGCTACCCGCTGCAAGTTGGCCCCTCCGTCACGACCGCGAGCATGCGCGCGACGCTCGAGTGGCCCCACGACCTCAACAATGCGCACTCATCCGACCTCACGTGGTACGTCGCGCCAAGGGGTGGAAACGGCGTGCAGGACCCGCCACTGCCAGACCTCGCGGGAGCATTCATCAGCGTGACTGGTCCAGCGAACGTGACCATCATGCCAACGGAGGACGCGAAAGCGCCGGGCATCCTGCGCTGGAGCTGGACGCCAAGCGGGCGCGGCGACTACACCTTGCGACTCACGAACGCCAGCGGGGAGCTTGCGGCGACGGTGCTGAGTGTCTCATGAGCCCCGAACAACAAGAGGCAAAGAGAAGGTGGGGGCAAAGCCCCCGACGTGATGCGCTCGCAGGCGCTGGGATTCACTCCGTTACCCACTTTGCGGTCGCAGGCGTCCAGTCCACCAAGTCGTCCTTGGTGAAGTAGATGCCCAGCTCGCGCTTGGCGGATTCGACGGAGTCCGAGCCGTGCACGACGTTGCGCCCGATATCAAGCGCGAGGTCGCCCCGGATCGTTCCTGGCAGAGCGTCCGCCGGCTTCGTCGCGCCGTTCATCGCGCGCACCACCGCCACCGCGTTCTTGCCTTCGAGGCAGAGCGCGACGACGGGGCCGCTCGTGATGTACTGCACGAGGCCCGGGTAGAAGGGTTTGCCCTTGTGCTCCGCGTAGTGCTCCTCCGCCATGCGGGTGGGCACTTGCATGAGCTTGAGGCCAACGACCTTCAGCCCGCGCGCTTCGTAGCGGCGAACGATCTCACCGACGAGGCCACGCTGGACACCATCAGGCTTGACCATCGCGAAGGTGCGCTCCGCGATCGTCATGCCTTATGGCTCCGTGGGGGCGGCTGGGACCTTCTTGGCCTTCTTGGCGGCCTTCTCGGCGTTGGGGGGCGTGGGGCCCGCTCCCTTCTCGAAGGCGGCAGTCCACTTCACGTTGCGGTTCACGCGCTTGAGATCGACAAGGTTCTTCTTGCATTTGTTCGAGCAGAAGTTCCACTTGGTGCCGTCCTTCTTGACGTACATCTTGCCCGTGCCGGGCTCGATGTCGATGCCGCAGAAGGAACAGGTTTTCTTGTCCATCCAGTTCACCGCATCCCGAGCTTCTTGGCCTCACGCGCCGTCTCGCGGAGCATGAGGATGTCCCCCATCTGGATGGGGCCCATCGCGTTCCTGGTGATGATGCGTCCCTTGTCGCGTCCGTCGAGGACGCGGACCTTGACTTGCGTGGCTTCTCCCGTCATGCCGGTGCGGCCGATGATCTCGACCACTTCGGCGGGGATGCCCGCTTCCGTGTCTTCTTCCGCCATTTGACATCACCTGCTTACTTGCGCAGAGCCGCGACGGCTTCCGCGATCTCGCCGATGATCTGCGCTCCGCGGCCCGCGTCCACGATGGCGACGCTCGCCGTGGGGACTTCGAGGCCGGCCGCCGTGCCCAGCTCCTGCTTGGAGGGCACGTAGGTGTAGGGGATGCCCTTCTCTTCGCAAAGGAGGGGGATATGCGCGAGGACTTCCTCGGGCTGGATGTCGCTGGCCATCACGATGAGCTTGGCCTGGCCGCGCTCGATGAGCTTCGTGACCTCGTTGGTCCCCTTGCGGACGGACCCCGAGTCGCGGGCGGCTTCGACGGCCTCGTAGGCCTTGTCCTGGAGTTCCTTTGGCGCTTCGAATCGGACGTACATTGGCATGTCTTCACGCTCGAGCAACGACGAAGCGGGACGGAAGGGCGCATGACTGCGCTCACCCTCCGCCTTGTGGCTTTCCCCGGGAAAACCCGGGAATGCCACCGGCGTCATCGGTGCGTTGGGCCGACGAAGGAAGGACCCCTATAAAAGAGCTGGGGTGGCGAGCATCAGCTGTGGAGTCCAGCTTGACGTCCAACGGCCGTCGCATGTGCGTGACGCGTGTCAGCGCCCGCTGATGGCTTGGATCGTCGCGCCGACGGCTCCCATGCCGTTCACGGCCCGCGCGCCATACCACGTCAGCGCCTCGCCATCCACGATCCGTACTGTGTCAGGCGAGAAGCCAGCGGCGACGAGTTCGTCCAGCGCGGCGGGCTTCTCGTGGAACGGGTAGGGCTCGGTGGGAAGAAGCGCCGCGACCGCGCCCGCTTTGATGGCGTCTTCGGGCGAACGCTCGGGATAACGTCCCTGCGCGTCGGCGAACACGTTGTCTGCACCGGCTATCGATAGCACTGAATGCGCGTACGTGTCGCGGGTGAGCGTCATCCATGGATGGCGCCAGATGGGGACGTACACGGACATGTGCCGCGACACATGACTTGACACGTGTCGCGCTGCTTCCTCGATCCGCGTGGCAAGCGCCGCCCCGGCGTGCGCGTGCCCCACCGCGGATCCCAGCTCCCGCGTCCAATGGACGCTGTCCCTCACGCTTCGGACGTCGCTGACCCAGACGTCAAGACCAGCCGCGCGCATGGCCTCCACGTCCTCGCGGCGGTTCTCCTCCTTCTCGCAGACCACGAGGTCGGGCGCGATGGCGACGATGCGAGTGACGTTGGGGTCCTTCGTGCCGCCCACCTTCTCGATGCCGCTCACGAGCGCTTGGGGGCGGGTGCACCACTTCGTGACGCCGACAAGGGCGCTACTGGCTCCCACTTGGGCGATCGTTTCCGTCCAGGAAGGAACGAGGCTCACGACGCGTTGCACTCGTCCAGCACTGGTGGGAGTGCCAAAAAAGGGCGCACCCGCCACCTTCATAGAGGAGTTGTGGGCGGAATGGCACCAAGATGGCGCGGGGCCTGCCTGCATGGGCGTACGTGGACGAGAGGCGCACGCACGACGTGCGCGCCGGCGTCAAGAAGGGGCCACCGCTTGCCTTCGTTGTCCGGGAGCGCGCGTTTGACAGCGACGACCCAGCCGAGGCGTGGGAGGCCTCGCATGTCCTATCCGAGCCTTGGGAATGGCGCGCACATCAGACGGCGCTGGAGATGCGGTTATCGCTCCTGGGCCGGTACTACCGCATGACGGCAGGACAACAAGGCTGGTTCCCAGTCGGCGCGCCGCCGCAGGGTCGGTCGCTCGACCTCTCGCCCATCTGCTTGGAAGATGACTCCCCGCTGGGCAAGCAGTCCCGCTTCGAGTTCCATCACTACGCACAGCCGGGTGAGCGGCACGCTGTCACTCTCACGGGCGTGCCGCAGGGGGAAGACCGCATGGCGCTCACGCGCCTCGACTACGAGTTCCCTGACGTGGCTGGCGGCAACCTCCGCGTCCTCCACGCCAAGCTGCCCATCGCGGTGTACCGCAGCATGCTCGCGGCACAGCACATCGAGCTTGGCGAACTTGGTATCCGGAAGGTGAGCCGCGACGAGGGAAGCATGGCGGGCGACCCGCGCTGGTGGGCCGCGATGCAAGCATGCCTCGACGCGCTCCTGGGCCGCCTCTCCGAAGGCAAGACCGGAAAACCGGGCGAGCCCCCCACCAGCAGGGACGCCTCGGTCGCCGCGACCATCAACCGCATCGAACTGTGCACGATGCAAAAGCGACTGAGGGGCGCGGCCGTCCGTGCTCGACGCTTCGAGACGGAGGACGAGATCGGCCAAGAACACGCGTGCCCAGTCGAAGGCAGGAGGATCGAAGTGCTCCTCGACGACGTGTCTCCCGACGTACTGGCGACGCTGCGCGAGCCGCGCCTGCGATCGCTCGTGCACCGCTTCCTCCCTGCCGGCGATGATGAGCGCCTCATCCGGGAGAACGAGCGCGCGATCCGCGACTACATGAAACGCAAACGTGCCGCCACGCGACCCGACGTGCAGCACCTCCTGAGCATCGTTGAGGCGTCCCTCCTCGTGCGGCACGCCCTCTCAAGGCGCGGAGCGCGGCTGGACCAGGAGACGATCGACACGCTCAAGCACGCGCCGGCGTACTTGTGAGACTACGGCTTGCGCGTGACGCGCTGGCCGCGCATCGGGCCGGGCGCGTTCTCGTTCATCTCGACGCGCGTGGGCCTCTCGACGTTCTTCATGCTCCACTCCCAGATGCGGAGCACGCCCGACGTGCGGATCATGACGTCCTTGAGCTTGACGATCTCGGCGCTCGTGTCCTCATGCGAGAAGACGCCGCTCCACGTGACGACCTTGTGCGAGACGCCAGTAGATGAAGTCGGCTCTTCCCAGCCAGAAGCGTTGTTCGGGAGGCCTTCAACGACGTTCCGGAGGATGATATCGTTCGCGTCGAACTCGACGAGCGTCCCGCGGAAGGCACGGTTGTCGGACATGACGACGACGATCTCGGATCCCACGAGGGGTTTTAGCTTGTTCTCGATGAGGGTCATGTGGACACCAGGCTACGTTCGTCCAGCAAGCCGACCGGGCCTTAAACTTGCCTATGGGCCAAAACGCTCTTGACGAGGTGCTTCCTGTGCCCCATGTGGCCACTCTCCCTTCCCGCTTCCCTGCCGCGTCGCGCTTGAGGTACATGGACGCGCCCATCCGCGATGTGCTCACCCCAGCGCGCGAACTTGAACGCCAAGGCCACAAGGTCCTGAAGCTCAACATCGGAGATCCCGACGCGTACGACTTCGCCCCGCCCGAGCCGCTCGCCGCTGCTCTACGCGAGGCCGCCACGCTTGGCCGCTATGCTGACTCCGAGGGCGTGCCCGATGTGCGCCAAGCGATCGTGAAGTACGAGAAGGAGTCGCGTGGCTTGGTCCTCGACCCCGAGGACGTCGTCTTCACTGCCGGCGTTTCGGAGGCTCTTCAGTTCCTCTTCGGGGCCATCCTTGAGGCGGGCGACGAGGTCCTCGTGCCCGGTCCTGCGTACCCGCAGTACCTCGGCGTCACGTGCTTCTACGGGGCCGTGCCTGTCGAGTACCCCTCGTCGCCTGCGAACGGGTGGATCCCCCGCATCGAGGACATCGCCGCACGCATCACGCCCCGCACGAGGGCCATCGCCGTCATCTCGCCCAACAATCCGACGGGCGCTGTGTACCCAAAGGCCATCCTCAAGGCCATCGCGAAGCTGGCGCACGAGCGCAACCTCGTCCTCATCTCGGATGACATCTACAGCGAGCTCGTCTTCGACGGTGAGACCGCGCCCACGCTCGCCACCGAGCCGGGCCCCTGCATCATCCTCAACGGCTTCAGCAAGAACTGGCTCGTGCCCGGCTGGCGCGCCGGCTACATCGCGTTCAAGCACGACGGCGAGCTGGCGGACATCAAGGAGGGCGTGCTCAGGCAAGCCCGCTCCCGCCTCTCAGCGTCGTACCCCATCCAGATCGCGCTGGCGAACGCTATCAGGGCACACGCACCGCACCTGCCCGAGCTTCGCCGCAAGCTGAGGGAGCGCGCTGACCTCGTCGTGAAGCGCGTGAGCGAGACGGAGAACCTCACGCTGGCCGCGCCCAAGGGCGCCTTCTACGCTCTTGTCGGCGTCCCGCATAATCCTTGGTCCACCGACAAGGAGTGGGTGCTCAACCTCCTCAAGGAGGAGAAGGTCCTAGTCGTGCACGGGAGCGGCTTCGGGCAAAGCGCCGCGGGCCACTTCCGTACCGTCATCCTCCCGCCACCAGAGACGTTGAACGAGGCGTTCGACCGCATCATCCGCTTCGCCGACAAGACGTCGAAGAAGTAGGGCCCCTGGGGGTAAACCCCCCAGACCCCCCTTTTCGCAGCCATCATATGCCCCTGGGCCCTGGTCAAGCACATGGCGCCAGGTGATGCTGCGTACCGACTCGCACTGACCGCGACCGCCGTCGGCCTGATCGGCTGGGTCGCTAGCCGGCGAGGCCTCGTGCCATTGTGGTCCAGCCTGGCCTTCATCGTACTAGCCTTCGGCCTCGTCGCTGCGGGGACCCTACAGAAGCGCGGCTACCGCGCGCCTCTGCCGGGGGACGGGCCGCGTTATCGCATCGCTCGTGACGGGACGGCAGCATGGGATGTGTCCTTGGTGCCGCCGGGCCAGCGCCTGACGTTCGTGCGCTTCGACTTCTTGGAGCAAGCACCGCCTGGCCCGATCAGCGATGCGGCCACCGCGGGTCTCGCCGCCGTCAGGGAAGGCATGATCCTCAAGGGAACGGCCCTCGAGAGCGTGCTGGAACGGCCCGCAGGTCGTGCGGGCCGATTCACCGCCGAGGTGCTTTTTCCAGGCAAGGAAGTGCCCATCGCTGAGGCAAAGCGCGCCGCAGAGCTGTTCGAGCGAGGCTTCACGGACTCGCTGCGGAAGGCTGGCGTGACCGGCGTGAGGCGCAGCGGCTGACGTCAGACGACCGTGATCGTTCCATTCAGCGTTGACTTGTGGAACTCGCAGTAGAACTCGTACGTGCCTGTCTTCGTGGGCGCCTTGAAGTCCAGCGTACGCACTTCGCCCCACGTCGTGCGGCCATCCGTCTTCACGTCGAGCGCGGGGATCACGATGTTGTGCTGGAGGTTCCCGACTCCAGCGTGGGGATCATAGTCGTAAAGCGTGAGGCGAGTCGGGGCACCAGCCTGTGCCGTCAGCACCGACGGATAGAACGTGTGCTCGACTCGCGTCTGCTCGATGCTGGACACGTTGAGGACGATGCCGGGCGTGTAGTCCGCGGGCGTCGTCACGACGACGACACCGATGCCCCACACGCCGCGATACGTCACTGAGATGGAGTACGTGCCGGCCGCAGGCGCGGTGAGGATGGGCACGAACTTCGCGGACTTCGTGAGCAACGCAGACTCGAAGACGAGTACCCCCCCGGAGTCAAGCATGCGCACCTTCACGTCGCCGATGGGCGCCTTGTCCTGGGCGGTGGGCTGGACGTCGATGGCGACACGCGCTTCACGCACTCCCACTGGGATCTCGAACGTCCTCGCCGCCTCGTGGCTGCGCCCCAAGAGCGCATCGACAGGGTCAGTGGGACTCGTGATGTTCGTCGAGAACGAGAACTTGGTGAAGGACGGATGCGACACGCTCAACGCGGGAACGCTCGCTGCCGTGATCGCGGGCGATGGCTCGTCCTTGGTCAAGCAGCCAGCCGAGATGGCAGCAAGGAGGACGACTACTGCGGCAAAGCGCGCGAGCATCGAACGACCGAACATGTGTGGCCTTGGATAGACTTTCCTGTGGTCCCGCGCCGAAGCGCCGCATCAGCGGCGCATTACCGGCGAAGCCGTTGGAACACCTTGTTCTTGAGGTCCACGATGCAGTTCATGTAATTGATGAACGGGGGCCGGGTGTGTGAAATCCACGAGGATTCCCGAGCGAAAGCATCGTTCGCCGGCGATGTATGCTCCAGAAGAACGCGATTCGATACGTCACACCTGAAGACTTCGACCTCGTGCTATCTACGGTCAGCTCAAGGGGATTTCCCTCGTGGTTTAGCCTGGCCCTCCGTATCCTCTTCGCAACGGGTTGCAGGGCCGCTGAGGTCGTTGGTAGCAAGGGACGCGAGGGACGCGAGGAGGAAGAGGGCGGCAGCTATCGTATCTCACGCATGAAGCCCCATCATGGCATCAGGGCGCGCGATATCATGCCCAACTTCCGCCTCTTCGTGGCGGGTAAGAACACGACTCCAAAGGGCCGCACAACCGCGCTGAAGCCCCGCATCGTGCTATGCGCCGATAGGGCCATCCACCAGGAAATAGCGGCTCTTGGGGCACAGCGGCGCGACAAGGACGCGAATCTCTTCCTCCCACGGAGTCGGGATGGAATACGGATGCTCCGCGTTGAGATGATCCGCCTTCGACCCATGCTCCCTGATCGCCTGTCCGATTTCTCGCCAAGATGGCTTAGGCACTCGCACGCGATCGCGGCCATGCGGGCAGGGGTGGACCTCGTGAGCATCCAGCGACAGCTTGGGCATGAGAGCTTGACGACCACGGCGAACACCTACATGCGATATGCGGGCCTGGATGACAAGCGATACTTGGCCGCTTTCGGCGGGGACCTGCCCCCGCTCGCAGTCCGTTCTTGTCCGTCGTGCGGCTTCGCATGGAGTGAAGACACCAAATCGGGAGCGCTGAACCTGACATCACGCATGGGAGTGGCGCTTCGGCGCTCTCGGTGACGGGTCACTTTTCCCTTTCCACGAGTGAAACGGGAAATGTCCACCCACGAAACGAGGCAGCGACCGATGCTAGACGATTCAGGCATACTGCGCAAAGGGGCGCAAGCGGGGGCGCCTGCATACTGGGTGGGTGATCGAAGACCTCGCCAGATGGGCCCGCCAAAAGGTCGTGGAAGTTGGATCGGAGGGGGCCCCAACCTCGGAGGATGTCGCTGATTCTCGGCGGACCAGAAAGAGGACCGAGAATCTCCAGTGGAAGCACTGGTCTTCTGCACCGAGGTTTCATTGTGAAGGAGCCGCCACAACGACCCTATGCAAGTCCTCGTTGGCGACGAGCGACTCAGCGCCTATCTCGCGCGGGTCGAAGGCGCGATGCCCCGGGATGTGGTCCTCGTGGGCATTGGGCGCGATGTCGGCAAGGCCTGTTGGCTTGGCCTCGTCCTCGAACGCGAGCTTTGCTATCATCAAAAACGCGTGAGTCTTGACTGTGTCGCTGGGAGCGGCGATGCGGACCTTGCGCGGATCACGATTTCCCTGGAGGGCAAAGAAAATGGTGGAGCCACACAAAGCCATTCTGCATGACGCTGAGCCCCGACGCGGGAAGACTACCCGTTTCCTCAAACTCGTAAAGGAATCGGGCAAGGCGGGGATTCTCGTTGTACCCTACGTAGGGGACCCGGCCGATCCGCAAGTCGTTTCTCTGGCGCGACAAGTCGAGAACCTCAATGATGAGCAGCACTTCAGGCTGAGAATCGTTCAACTTCTGGGATATCAAAAATGTCCCCGATTGACCTCGCTTGTAGGAAACCAGGAAGAGAGGGCAGACGACGACCTCGAAATGACGCTTGCTGACCTTCATGAGAGGTCATGTGGGACATTCGGCCAGTTCCTGAAGCGAACCGAGCGAGATACACAGCTTCCCGTGGAGGTGCGATTCGATGACTACGCTTCAAGCGTGGACGGGACAACCGCTAGTTCGAAGAAGAAGGAATGCTGCATCCATCAGGCCACGGCTCGTGCAATGCACCTCACACCTGGTGACCTACTCGTGGTCACACCAGAGAAGTTGCGCTATCTGTTGAAGGCACGGGGCGACTTCGACGCGGTCATCAAGCCGCATGCTGACGTTATCATCGGCTTCGATGAGTTTCACCTGCTTGCACGCTATGTCCAACTCGGTAGGCTCGACTTCACATGGGACAGGAAGAACGCTGGGCAGTGGTGGGAGGACGAGCCGCCGGAATCCTTCCTTCGGACGGAAGATTCTCGGGGAAACAGACTCGACGACCCTGAAGCGCGAGATGCGATCAAGGCGATGTTGCTGAAGCACATTGAGGTCGCAGAGAAGTTCCTCTCGACGGACAAAAGGGCCCACCACGATGAGTATGAACTTCACCGCCTCGACGGGCTTCTGGATCAGTTAGAAGAGGCACGGTCGCCGGAACAAATGCGGGAGCGCCTCTCGCACCACTGGAAAACAGGCAAGGACGCGAGCAATTCCTCTCGACATTCGTTCTCAGAGGATTTCGCGCTCGCGGTTCCCGATTTCTATCAGAAGTTCATCGCTCTCGTGGAAGAAGAGTATGGCCTGCCACGCGAGACGAACACGGACGCTGTGGTCTGGCCTCCAGTGGCTGAAGGTGAGCCGCAAAGGTCTGACGATCTTGGTTATGTTATCCAGGGCGCTCGCCCCCACGATCCGCGCGTTTGGGTTGAGTATGCGCGAGTCGCTGGCATCGCACCCAACCTCATGAAGCTTCGAACCTTTCACTCAGAACTCAGCAGCGTTCGGGGCGGTCTTTGGGGCTCGCCCGCGTGGGCGACTGTGGGAATTGAGGACAAGCGCGTGGCGGACGCGACCGCGAATTCTAAGCGTATCCGGGATTGGCTTCGACTGTTCAACCGCGCGCCGGAAAGATATCTGAACGGCTTGAAGAAGATGGAGAAGACGACTTTCCTGAAGTGGGTCGAAGCGGCTGAACTCTTCTACGCCGTGCTTGAGAATAGTGCTATGCTCGTGCCGACAGCTCAGTGGGAAGTCGAGACATGGGCCGATGAATACCGGCGCAAGAGCATCACGTTGCACGCGATCACCGCGGACGTTTCAAGCGACGGGGAATACTCCCTCCGCTTCGACCTCATCAGGCCGTTCGTTGACGTGGGAGCCGAAGTCCATCTCATGTCTGCAACGCCCGTTCCTGTCGCATACCTAAGACGAAGCGGGATCGAGGTCAAGATTGCGGACGATGAATGCCATCTTGGCCCCCCGCGCTCGGTCGTGGTAGTATGCGAGGAGAAGTCGCGGTCTATCACTCAGTTGAAGCACAAGAAAGACCGAGAAGAATTGCTCGCGCTTCTCTCGGCGCTCTCACGGAGCGCAATGGACCGAGGTCACGGGCCGATCACATTCTTCGCACGGACTAGAGAAGAGGCGGACTGGTTGAAGGAGGACGAATCCAAGGCGGCATTGGGAGGCGCGAATATCGATTACTGCCGATCGAAGTCAAGCGTGGGAGTCGAAGTCACTCCGCCAGTCGTCATCCTTGGTTGGCCGAGCCTTACTGTCACACTGGAAGCAGCCAGACTCTACGGGCCCCTTCCGGGTCCCGATTCTTGGGCAGGTCGATCCCCCGCATCCGTCCGGGCCTCGGCAGGCTTCCGGCGACTGATGGAAGTGCAAGAACTTGTCCAAGTCATCTACAGAAGCGCACAGCCAGACAAGACGACGGGGGTCATTCTGCTGAGTTGTGAGCGGCGACGGCGGGAGGAACTTGAACAGGTTCTCAAAGAGTGGGGCTACCAGAACATCAGGGTGGACCCCTTCCATAACAAGGATGGCCGCCCGGCGAAGGGTGACTCGGCCGAGGACCGTGCCGCAAGGGAACTGTTGACGGCCGCAGGGTACGAACCTCCCGCATGAAGCTCAGAAACCCCCTTACTACTACTGAGTCGCCCGCCGTAACGTACGTACAATAAGGGGGTTTTCGAACCCCGTCCAAATCCCCCCGCGTTCAAGCATAGATTCGAAGACCATTATAACCCTTAAGCATATTATGGCCTAATGCGAGACGGCCTCATCGCGGAGAACCACCTCGGCCACGTCGTTCTCGACCTCACCGCCCGCGGGATGAACCCTGATGAGGTCGCCGGGGTCCTCCAAGCTGACTTCGCCCTTCCTTCTATCTCTGGTCCCCAGGTCCAGACTTGGCTTACCAGGGAACTGGAGGATGACAGGACGAAGCGGGCCCTTGCCATCGCTCGGACGCGGGAAGGGGTTCAGCCCCTCTCCATCGAGCGGGCCGAGCGCGAACTGACCGAGGCAGCAGCGACCTTCCGGGCCTTCATCGACGAGACCGTGGCGGCTTACGCCTCCAGCCGCGCTACGTTGCCCCTTGACCTGCGCAAGTTCCTGAGCGAAGTTGGGTGCCCCCCGATGAGCGAGCGTCAAATGCAGGCGTTCCTGGGCCTTGTGCGCCGGCATTCCTTGGACCGCGCCGTGCAGACCGCGGCGACTGCATCGAAGGAGCTGCGAGGCTACCTGGACCTTTTCCTTCGCGCGCGAGGGCGGATACAGGAAACACCCACGGTCAACATCCTTGGCATCCAGGAGGCGACTGCGGACATCATGGGGAAACTGTGCCCCGAGTGCGCGGCACGAATTGCTGGCATAGCTCCCATCCCCATCCCGTCAGCCATCGTCGTCCCGTGAAATATCTCACTGATGGGATCACGTCGGCATCCCCTTAGGTTGCCACGTTGCGCGCTCCGGCGTCCATAGGGTTCTTTAGGTCGTTTCTATGGTTTTCGGTAACTGGTCACGTTCCTGGCAGTCTCTCGTGGCCGATGGCCGCGCCGGCGAATTCGAAGAACGACGTCTCGCGTAGCTTCGCGGTCTGAGCGACACTTTGGATGACCGCGAGGCGCGCTGCG
>JBAZZN010000017.1:0-18433 GCA_041658815.1 Thermoplasmatota archaeon | reverse complement strand
AAATCTCAAGTCTCGCTCCCGCGGACTCGGCTGTGGAAAGGCACGGGCGCAATCGTCACACACAAGCAACAAAAACAACGGCGGCACGGGTCGGCGACAACGTCCGAGCCCCAGGACTCCGCCTCCCGGACCCCCTCAACAACGAACCCGCGCCCAGCCCAGCTCGGCGCACACCTCAACCCCCAGCCCCCCAGGCCCACGGCCTCCCCGCCGGCCAGAAAGACACATGGGCGCACACTCCCCGGAGCCTCTCCCAAGGCTGGACCGCCTGGCGACACCCAGCGACCCGCCGACGCGCCCAACTCCCTCAATCGATGCGTTCCATACGAAGCGGGGGTGAAGTTTCGGCCAGCCCGCCGAAGCTTGATATAGAAACCGCGCCCAGCTCCCCGCTTGGTGGGCCCTCGGGCCCCCATGGGGAAACCTGAGTCATGACCCAGCAGACGCAGAACATCCACGTCACGTTCCATCTCGGCGCCGACAAGTCCGACATCGAGAATGCCACGCCGTCAAGCAAGATCGGCGAGCTCAAGGCCAAGGCCATGGGGGACCTCGAGATCGTCGCCACGGGCGGCGTCGAGTACCACGTGCAGCACGAGGGCAAGACCGTCACGGACGAAGCGCAGGACCTCAACGCCCTCACGGGCGGCAAGAACCCGAAGCACCTCACGTTCCACCTCAAGAAGGTCCTCACCGGCGGGGCCTGATGGATCCAAAAGTGAGCAACCTCCTCCTCGACCGCAGGTGGCCCAAGGTCGAGCAGGTCGTGCGCGAGCAGGGCGGCGACCCTGCTACCGACGTCTGGCGCAAGGATCTCGTCGTGCACGCCCGCATTCTCGCCCGACCCCGCGTCGAGGAGACGCCGGAGGGGCCCAAGGAAGCCCGCGACGCGTACGTCTTCCGCATGGAGTTCAATGACTACGACGAGCACGGCCCGCGCACGTACATCTGCAACCCCGAGCCGCCCCACGAGACGAGCACGAACATGAAATGGTACCCGGACTTCACGTCCGGCCACCCGTTCACGCGCGCCGACTTTCTCTGCATGCCCGGCGACCGGCGTTGCCAGGACGCCGGCAACCATCCCGAGTGGGCGAAGAAACCGCACTACCACCCGGACGCGATCATCGCGAGCCTCTCGGACACCCTCAATTGGCCCACCTACAAAGGGAGACGCAAGGATGACGCAGCTGCGTAGCAAGGTAACGACTCGCCCCCACTTCGAGCGATACATCGTCTCTGAGCACCTCGTCCGCCAGATGGAGGCATGGTTCCAGGAAGCAGGCGCGCTCGGCGTCGAGGACGTCGCCATCGTAGCGGGATACGCCACCAGCCGTCCGGACGGCGTCGCGATCACCGCGCTCCACCCGAACGCCGAACGCCACGCAGGTTGGTTCGAGCAGCGCGACGCGCCGGAATGGGGCGAGCTCTACACATTCGCGCAGCCCCTTGGCATGCACTACCTGTTCCAGATCCACACGCACCCACCCCGATACGGGACGCGCCACAGCCCACGCGACGACGCGGGCGCCTTCAGCGACCAGCGCGGCTTCGTCAGCATCGTGGCTCCAGACTTCAGCCTCCACGGCCTTGACCTCCACGACCGGAAGGTGACGGCGCACGAGCGCGTCACGCCCACGATCGAACACCCGACTGGGTGGCGCGTGTGGCCGCACGAAGAGCTCGTCCGCCGGCTCGTCATCGTGCCCAGCCACGTCAACTATCAACGAGGCGAACCGCAGGCGGAAGAAGCGTGACGAATCCGCACGACCGCACGCTTCGCCTCGCGAAAGCCGTCAAGATCGAGACGGATCGCCTCATCGAGCTTCGCGAGCTCCACATCGCGATCGAGCTGGGCGACGACCGCGCCTCGGACCCCATCGCGTGCTTAGCGTTCCTCACGCTCTGCAATCTCGCGACCCGCCTGGGCCCATGGCTTCCCAACCTCGTTTGCCGCGCGCCCGTCGACGCCAAGGTTCCCCCAAGTCCGATCTACGACTCTGGCAGCCTGAACGACGCGGCACTGCGGGTCCTCCGCGAAAGCATCGACCCCGAGGGCCTCTCCCGCGGCTCAGCGAGCGGCGAGCGCGAATACGATCTTCTTCTGGTCATCGGGAAGCCCACCCCGCGCGCACGGCGCGTCCTCCGGGTCTCCTGGGACGGCTGGCTCGCGCGCGTCGGTCCCGACGCAGAACCCCCGTCCCCGAACGAGAATTCCATCGGCGCCCTTCTCGCCGCGAGCATCGCCACCGCTCGGCTCCACGCGCACCTCATCGCGCACCTCAAGCGCAAGCCGCACGACGACGAAGAGTGGAGCCTGAGCGCATACGCACTCGACGACCACACGCGCGGCCCCGAGCTGCCACTCGCCATGCGCGCCCCTCCGACGCTCATGGTGGGCGCGGGCGCCCTCGGCAGCACCACGACATACCTCCTCGCGCACGTCCCACGACTCGAGCACGCGAAGCTCGATGTCGTCGACGACGACATCCTCACGAAGACGAACTCGAACCGACAACTTACTGCACCCTACGCTCGAGCCGCCGCTGAGAAGGTCCCGAAGATCGACGACCTCAGGCTCGCCATTCCCGCCATCAAGGGCGCGCAACTGAAATACGACGCCTGGAAAAGCGCGAGCGGCCGCTCGGCCGGCGATTATCACATCGCGGTGAGCGCCGTGGACAGCCCGCAAGTGCGTCGAGACATCGCGAGCGATCTCCCACGCGTGCTCATCAACGGCGCGACAGGCAACTTCGGGATCGCCATCCACCGCGTCGACGACCCCGCGCGCGCGTGCCTCCGATGCGAATACCCGATCGTGCACCACGACCTCGTCGCCCAAGTCGCCCGCCAACTCGCTCTTTCCCGCCAAGAGGTCGAGGAGATCCGCGACGGCAAGCGGTCCATCACGCCGGAGATGATCGTGCACGCCGTGCAGAACGGCGTGCTCGACGTCTATCAGCACGAGGCCGACCTGATGATCCAGAAAGGGTGGGAGTATCTCGTGCGCCGAGGCTGTGGCGAGGGGAAGCCCGACAAGGATCTCCCCACGGCGAGCGTCAGCTACGTGAGCGCCACGTGCGGCTTCCTCATGGCCGCGCAGATCGTCAAGGAAACACTCGCAGCGAACGACGTCCCGCTCCGCCGAGGCGCCGAGTGCTTCGAATGGGACGACCTCCTCCGATCGCCCCGCCATGCCGCTATCAGAACACTCGCGGCCGAGCCAGACTGCGAGGAAACGCACGACATCTTCAGCGAGATCTACCGTGAGAAACAGCCGTGAGGTCCACCGAAACGCGATGATATCGGCCGCAGCCCCGTCCGCGTCCCGCAGCCACGCGACGTGGGGGTCGTCTTAGCGGGCGCGCCGCGCAAAGGACATCGAACACGCACCAGTTTGCACATACAGTCTCGCAACGTTCGGTGCCCCCACCTCGTGCTTCATCTCCTCGAAGATGCGTGAGGCACACATGGGAGTCGGACCCGTCCTCGCGGGGCTGCAAGCGATCCTGACGTTCATTGGGCAAATCCTCGCCTTCCTCTGGCGGGGATTCATGGCGTTGCCCGCGAGGGGCAAAGCTATCCTCATCACGGTCCTCGCTGTCATCATCCTGCAGCGGCAGCTCACGTCGTTCGCGGACTCCACCATCCCCACGATGGCCCTCCTCTTGACGATCATCGCGAATCCTGTGACCCCGACGGCGCTGATTACCCGCGCGTTGCGCGGCCCGGTGGCGCAGACGCCGCGCTTTGGCGACGGCTTCTACCCGATTGCCATCTTCGGGGGCATCGTGGGCATCCTCACGATCGTCGAGTACGCACTCTTCGGCCCCCAGCTCTACGCGTGGTTCCAGAGCCTGCTGGGCGGTCTAGTGCATGGCGCAGGGATCGTGAGCGTGACCGTTTACCTCGCTGTCCTCGCGCTGGGCGTCTACTTCAGCGTCTGCCACGTCCACGGGTTCCCGCCGCGCGCTGCAGCCAGATCGCTGCTCAAGTTCCTCGGAATTCTCTAGTCGACTCAAGCTTCAGAGCGAGCAGAGAGGCGGCGTCGAAGGCGGCTTGAAAGCGCACCCGACAGGGAGCCGATAGGCGCCCACACACAGCACTTTCGGCGCACTCTCCCCGACCGTCAAGACACCGCGGGCCTTCCATGCCTGAGGATGGGGAGATGACGCCCCCGGAGAGTCTGCTCAACGCGAGGAAGGTAGCCATGCCGCTCGACCTCGACGAACTGGCCGCGCTTCCCAGTGGCGGGATCACCCGCTATCCAACGCACGTTGCCTACGCGGACGAAAGCCACCACAACCAAGGCGCCTACCACAGCATCGCGCTCGTCACGTTCAGCGCAAAGCACGAAGCCCAACTCGAAGCTGAATTGGGGAGCATCCTCGCTTCCTCAGGGATCAGCGAATTCAAGTGGGCTCGCCTTGGAGGCGCCCGCGAACGCTTCGCTGCACTGAACTTCCTGGACTTCGGCATGCGAAATGCGAAGAGCGGCCGCCTACGCATCGACGTCCTCCTCTGGGACACGACGGACCGCCGTCACCATATCCGCCGCCGGGACGACACTCTGAACTTGGAGATCATGTATTACAACCTTTTCCGCAATGTGTTCACCAAACGCTGGCCTGACGCGAGCCTCTGGCAGCTACGACCAGACGAGAACCTCAGCCTCCAATGGCAACGCCTCCACTTCCTCCTTGAGAGCGGAGACGGCTCAGCGCGCCGTGGCCAGAAGCGTCTCGTCGTCCACGCTGCGCGCGGCCAATCCTTCGAAATCAACACGATCACGGAAGCGAAGAGCCACGAAGCCCCGTTCGTTCAGCTCGCAGACCTCTTCGCCGGTCTCACCGTATTCTCGCGTGCCAACTTCGCGCGGCTCGAGGCCTACAAGCTCGGCCTCGCTAAGCACAAGCAACTCCGTCTGGTGGGGAATTTTGAACATGCCCCGCTCACCCGCAGCGAGAAGGAGCGATTCAACGTCCTCACAACTTTCAGGCGCGCGATGAAGAAGGCCGAAATCCGCGTGCAATTCGAGAGCGCCAAGGGCCTTCGCGGATTTCCCACCGAGCCGATCAACTTCTGGTGGTACGAGTCGCGTAGCGTCCATGACCGTGCGCCGACGAAGGCGAGTTTGCTTCCCAGCGCGTGAAAGCCAAGAACCTCGTCGAAATTACCGACGAAGCAGGCCGCCACGACGCACCGAAAGAATAGGCGCGTCCGGACCCTATCGCGCATCTGTCGGCCGTCGGCCGGGACCGAACAAGAACTTCGGGCTCGAACGCCCGCGCGCGAGTACGCCATCGTCCTCGCACCAGAACACGTTCGCGATCCGCGGATACCCGCGGCCCCGCTGGCTCTTCCGATACACGGGATCCATCGCCTTCTCGCAGGACGGGCATCGGGGGCGAGGCTTGTTGGCCACGTGTCCTGAAACGCGTCCCCTCATGAACGCTGTCTGTTAGCGCTCTTGGCCTTCGTCAGGGTGGTTGGTCGGAGAGAACCTCCGATGCACAAGCGAACCTACCTCCGCAACCTGGTCGTCGCCGGGCTCATCCTCGCCAGCGCGTTGCTGGCGTTCCCGACGGCCGCCGCTGATCCGACCTCCGAGAACGTGACGAAGCTCAAGGAAGGCATCGTCGAGACGCTGGCCACGTGGATCCCGTTCGTGATCCTCTTCGTGCTCATCGGCCTCGCCCTCTCCGCCCTGGGCATCAACCTGTTCCGGAGGTCGCACTGATGACGCGCGTCATGCGCAACGCGAGCCTCTTCGCGCTGGGCATGACCTGCGCCATCGGCATGCTCGGAACAGCGCTCGCAGACCCGACGGCCGAGAACGTGACGAAGCTCAAGAACGGCATCGTCGAGACGCTCGCGACGTGGATCCCGTTCGTGATCCTCTTCATCCTCCTCGGCCTCGCGCTCGCGGCCATCGGGATCGACTGGACCGGCATGATGCGCCGGCACGGTCCTCGGTAGGCTAAACACCGCGCTGGCCCGCCGCGGAACCCGCGGGCCACCTTACCCTATCCGTGAGGCTCCGCCATGTCCACCTCCCACGCCGCGCGCTCATTCGCGCTTTTCTACCTCGTCAGTCTCGCCATCCCTGCCCTCATTGGCCAGACGCCAGTCGCGGAGGCTTCGCATTCGGGCACGCCGAACGCGGACGCGTTCAACGGCCGGCTCGTGTACCTCTCGGGAACGGGCCTCGCACAAAGCCTCAGCTCGGATGGTAACTGGCGCGACGGCAGCGGCACGACGTACACGCGCATCGGCGCCAGCAACAACCAGGCCAACACGTGCGGCGCAGCACAGAGCACCGCCAGCCCCGCGCAACAGAACATCTGGTTCGTCAAGGACAACGCCACGAGCAACCCGACCGTGAACCGCACGAACCAGGAGAACCGCACCATCGACAACCTGTTCGTCCGCGGACACAGGATCTCGAGCGGCAGCAACCAGCACTGCGGATACTTCTACGGCATCGCGCCCGACCAATCCACACTCGTCTTCATCGGCGCCTGCGGCAACATCGGCGGCGGCAATTCGGCGAACGGCGAAGCGTACAACGAGTGCAACTTCGTCATCTCGAACCAAGCCTTCAGCGGGATCCGCATCTTCGTCGCGACGCAGTACTGCTGCTCGAACACGCCGTGGGTCGAGATCGCCGAGCTCCAAGGCAACGGATTCGACATGACGCCGCCGACGACCGCACCGGGAGGCCTCTCGGCCTCGCCTGCAGGGTGCGCCGCCAGCGTCAGTTGGGACCAGACCGCGGACACGCAGGGCTACTACCTCTACCGCGGCGAATCGCCGGGCTTCGCGGCGACGCCGAGCATGCGCATCGCGACGCTCACCGGCGCAACGAGCACCGGCCACACGGACTCCAGCACGGTGCCCGATAAAACGTACTACTACCGCGTGAGCGCCTACAATCAGGACGGCGAAGGCCCCGCCAGCGCCGAGGCGAGCATCACGACGGGCCTCTGCGACGGCACGGGCCGCGGCATCATCGGCTACGACGGCCACATGGGCCCCAACCTCCTCACGCTTCCCGGCGTCTCGACAGCCTACACGACGACGCCCGCGTGGGCCTTCACGAGCACGCTCGCCTACTGCGAGCCCGAGCCCGACTTCCGCAACGCGCTCGCCTGCGTCACGGACGGTTACTACCAGAGCGGCGTGGACTTCAACAGCTTCGGCCAGTATCCCAAGAGCACGACGTGCGAGACCGACGGTTGGATCGAATGGACGTGGAGCGCGCCGCGCAACGTCAGCACGCTCTACCTCAGCGCCAAGACCTACGCGAACGCCAACAGCGCCACCTTCGCCGGCTGCCTCCGCGTCGAAACGAAGAACCTCGACGGCTCCTACACAGAGGCGAAGACGTGGACCGGCCTGGGCCACGGCGTCCGGAACGACCTCTGGTGGAACATGACCGCCCGTAGCTCCGTCGGCATCCGCCTGCGCGTGGGCGACGTCAACTCGGGGTCAAGTTTCCCCAGCAGCGGCGCCACGGTCCACGAGCTCGACGTCTATGACACGAACGAGACGCACTATCCCTACGTGCGCAGCCTCGCCGACACCGTCGCGCGCTACAGCGTACCCATCACGGACCGCACGAGCCTCGGCAGCACTGCGTACCAGGGCAAGCCGTTCCAGCTCGGGAACGGCGTCTGGTACGCGTACATGCTCGAACCTCGCAACCTCTCGAGCGGCATTCAGAACCGGTGGACGTTCAGCGCGCCCGGCGGCGGCTTCAGCACCACGCGCATCCTCACCGGCATCGCCGCGCCAAGCTGGGAGTACCCTGCCGACACGTTCCCCGCGAAGGTCTGCATCGCGAGCTTTTACCAGATCACGATCAGCGGCGGCTCGCGAAGCGTCACGCCGCAAACGACGTACCCCGTGAACACGGATACGGAAATGTGCCGGCTCACGGGCACGAGCTTCATCCCGAGCGCCTACCAGTTCGGCGACTACAAAATCAAGGCCGACCTCACCGCACGCGGCATGGGCACGGGAGAAGAAGTCGGGCGCGTGTACCTCAGCAACGCATTCCCGTTCTACCCCGCGCTCGACTCGGACGTGAGCACCGTGTCCTTCATCAAGGACACGAACTTCACCATCGGCCCCACCCTCTTCGCCACCGGCAGCCCCGGAGAACACGGCGTCCTCAGCCTCGCCGACTACCCCTACGGCTTCGCCGGCAACGGCCTCTTCATCGCTCTGGGCCAAGACGCGACGGGCGACTCGACGCTTTCGAGCACGAACTTCGAGGTCCTCCTCAACGGCCGCCCCATGAGCGTCGTCTATAACGGAAAGAGCGCCCAGTACGAGTACGCGATTCTTTACGTGGACGACCAGGCCCGCCGCCGCAACCTGACCGAGCCGGACTCGAGCGACGTGCTCGAAGGCAACCGTCGCGTCCACGGCCAACCGTTCGAGAGCTACGACTTCTATGTGAAGAAGGGCTTCCGCGCGGACATGCCGATCAGGGTCATGCGCTCGTTCGGCGCGGAGGGCCATTCCGTCATCACGTGCCGCGACTTCTGCTACGCCAACGTCCGCCTGGAGGCGTTCAAGCTCAGCCGCGACAACCAGAACCACATCAACCTCACCGTCCTCGATAAGGACAACCACCCGCTCCAGAGCGCGCGCGTCACCGACAACGTCACCGGCCAATTCTATTTCACGGACGCCAACGGCCGCATCGACCTCGTCGACCGCTACCTCGACACGCTCTTCGTCGTGACCAAGACGGGTTACTACTCGAAGTGCCTCGGCTATGCGTACGTCACGGCCGAAGGCCAAAGCATGGAGACCGTGAGCGAGCGCTGCGGAAACAGCGAAGCCTACCCCCGCGTGCGCGCGCAGAACCTCGTGTACACGATCATCCTGTACACGATCCCGCCCGTCGAGACGAGCACGACCACGTTCAACGAGGTCCCCGTCGAGGTCGTCACGAAGCCCGTGCAAGGCATCGTGTTCCGCGGCAACTTCACGCGCATCGTCGCCGACCAGGTCAGCATCCAAGTCCAGCGCAACGTCAGCGAGGACCTACGCCTGACGGTCTTCCGCTACGACGGCCGCACCGGCACCCTTGCCCGCATCACGGACCCGCTCGACTGGCCCGCCAACAGCCCGGCGAATCCGCTCCTCGTCACGTACCCCGGCGGGCGGAACACGACGAACGATGACGAAGGCGCCTACCATCTCATGGTCCAACGCGGCTCGACCTACGTCACGGGCGTCGGCTTCAAGATCCTCGCCGACTGGAGTCACCTCAACGCCATCGCAACGCCCGGCGAGATCCCGCAAGACTTCGGCGACGAGCTCGCCGCCGACGTCACCACCGAGACGCAAGAAGCCGCCATCGCCGGACACCAGGCCGCCCTCGACCGCGCCGCCGGCAGCGTCGACACCGGCAGCGCGCTCGGCGAAGCCGCGCTCTTCGTGCCGCTCATCCTCCTGCTGCTCTTCGTGGGCTTACTGCTGAGGAACATGACGTAGGCAGGAGTCGCGACTGGGCTCGCGAACGGCCGCCGTCCCAGGTCAGCGCGGCCGATCAAGGATCGGCAACGAACGCCGTTGAGCCCGTTCCGACTCAAGCATGTCGATCCACATAGTACCGCGGACGGAAAGCACTCAGGACCCGTCCAGGCGAGCGGGACGCACACCCGCGGCGTGGCTGTGCTCGACGATGATGCGTGAGTCCCGCAGGAGGCGCTTTCCGAACTCGACGAATCCCTCCGCGTACTCGCCAACAAGCGTGATGGTCGTTTGAGCAGAGATCGCTGCCGTCGCTTGTGCGGGCGCTGCGCTCTCGCGCGCGATGCGGAACAGCGGAACGTCGTTCTCTCCATCCCCGATCGCCCACACATCGCGAGATCGGACACCTAAGAGACGAAGCGCCGTGAGCGCGCCCGTGCTCTTGTCTACGCCAGCGGGGAGAAGCATGACGTGCTCCTCGTTGAATTCGAGGTTGCATTGCATGCCCGCCTTGAGCAGTCTCGCTTCGGCTTCGGCGGCGAGTTCTCGAGGGCCGCTACCAACGATCCGGCTCCACGAAAAGTGGGGCGCGATGTCCCCCAACGCGCGCTCCGCTTGCGCTCGGAAACCTCCACCCGTGATGTGGGTCTCGCGAGTCCGCGAATCCATCACGATCGCGCCATTCTCGACAACGAGCGCGTCCGTGAGTTCACGAAGCCCCAGTTGGACGACGTGCACAAGCGGTCGGCCGGTCGCGAGGATGACGCGAATACCGGCCCCCCGAAGTTCGCGAAGCATCCTGCGCGCGTGCTCGTCGAGCTTGAGGTCTGGGCCCGTGAGGGTCCTGTCGAGATCCGTGATGAGCGTGCGCATTCCCGTCATGATCGTCTCTGGTCCGTGGACGAGTATCGAACGCGAAGCACGCACTGATCTCACCAGCACGCGCCATTCGTCCCGCGCGGCACGGCCCACAGTGCATTCTGTTGCGGTGGTCTGGCCTTCGCGACCCATGCGCTTTGCTTCCGATTCATTGCTGGCGAGGGCGACCATCGCACGCGCGAGCGAGTCGATATCGTCAGGCGGAAAGGCGAATCCGTTCTGTCCGTCTCGCACGAGCTCCGCGATACCGGCCCCGCGGCTGACGATGACGGGCACGCTGCGGTGCCATCCTTCGAGTGGCGCAAGCCCGAAGCCCTCGACGCGCGAGGGCAGGACGATCGCGCGAGAACGCGCGAATGCGACTTCGAGTTCGTCGTCAAGGATCCCGCCAGTGAACGTGACGCGTTCTGCCACGCCGAGATCTTTGGCGAGCTGCGCAAGTTCGTCCCTCCACTCGACCGCGTGGCCCATTCCGAGGCCGCCGCGCCCCGCGCTGAACCCTCCGCCTCCTACGACGAGCAGGCGCGCGTCAGGACACGACTCGACAGCGCGTGACAAGGCGCGGATTGCGACATCCTGAGATTTGATGGGGTCCAAGCGCGCGACGAGCGTGAACACCGTGTCGTCCCGAGCGATACCGAAACGCGCGTCGAACGCGTCGAGCTCTGTATGCGTGATCGCGCGAGCAGGAGGATCCGGCACGTAGGGGTATGACGCATGGATCGGGACGGTGACGCCCATCCGCCTGAGTTCCTGGGCATAGCGCTTTGTGTGTACGATGACCGACCCGAACTCGTTGAGGCACGACGCTAGGTAGGCTTCCACTCGGGGGTCCATCGGGTGGGCCGGTCCGTGCCAGCGGAACGCGGTCGGGACGTTTGCGGGCAAGTAGCGCGCGATGCGCATCACTTGGAAGTCGTGAACGTAGAACGCGTCGAACGGAGTGCGACGATGAGCTTCAGTCGCTTTGGCAGCCATCGTTCGCGCAAGATGCGTGAGCCCTTGGTCGATGGCAGCGAAGTCGACATCCTCAGCGAGTCCGTGGAGCGCGTTCCAGAACTCGCCCTTCGCTTTCGCATACTCTGACTGTTCGAGGCCAGAGAGCGCGACGTGCTCGATCACTGTGCGAGCGCTCAATTGGATGGGGGGCGTTGGGGATGAAGCGAGGCTGATCCACGTTGCCTGCTCGCTGACGCCCGTGGCTTCCCACTCAGCAAGAAGGGCGTGCACCATGCGGGTGACTCCTCCGGGCGACGGCAAGTGATCCGTTCCGGCGTGAAGTTCCTCAAGATCGATCATCCCAGCCGTGGCGTCCATCTCGCGAAGGAACCTCGTGAAGGGCGTTTGCGTAAAAAGACAGACTCCACCGTGTCGCATTTCTTCACCATGACTCGCCCGTAGCGCTCGCGGCTTCAGCTGTCGGCGGCGACATGCGCGCGCTACTCTCGACAAGCTACCCAGCAGCCCACCATACAAGTACGTTCCCCCATCATCATCGACGATCGTGGGCGGACCCGCGGCAGATCGTCGAATATCGACGATTCTCGCGGTCACGGTGGAGGCCGTGGTGGATTCGACCACGGCACGAAGTGACGACGCTCGCGGATGAGGCGCCCGGCGTGGTGGGCGAATCGGCCGATACTTCTGGCCCCACGAAAGGGCGACAATCCTGAGAGCTCGACGTGTAGCTCGCGGATCATGTTCACGTGCCCGCGGACCTCAGGCTCGTCAAGCCCGAGCACGCGATGCGTCGCGTAAAGCATCAGCAGCGCGCTGAGCACGAACACGAAATCGAAGTGACCCACGCGAATCGTGCCGAGCGTGTCCACTCCTCCAGCTCCCGTCCATTGCACGACGAATGCGAGCGAACTCACGCTCGCAAGACCCGCTACGAGACCCGCGACGAGGACGCCGAGTCCGGAGCCCAAGGCGCGCGCCATCCCTGCGACCGCAAGGAAGCCGCCCGCTCGGTTGAACGGTGCGGCGCGTGCGATGAGCTTTCCCAGCGAGATCTCGACGGCCGCCAACGACGCGCCCATCACGATGTGGACGCCTGCGAGCACGACGAGGGACGATGTGCGCGTGTCTTCGACGAGGACGAGGCCCAAGATGGCGAGCCCGCTCGTGAGCGACGCGAACGCGAGGACAGGCTTGCAACCCACCCGATCCGTGAGCCGCCCCCAAGCCGGAGCCGTCACGAGCGCTGCAAGCACGGAACCGGCCGCCAGGATCGCCACCGTGATGAACGGTGCATGGAGATCCGCGAGGAGAAAGATGGGGACGAACGGCACGGCCATCATCGCGCCCAAGCCCCACAATGCGGCGAACGCAAGAGGCGCTCGCTCGCTCGTTCCGACCGCGCGGCGGAACAATTCGACAGGAGTCTCGGGCCCATCCGCAGGATTGAGCGGCACGTCTGGGAGTCTCGCGATGAACGCGAGGCCCACCAAACCAGCAGCGCCCCCGACGATGAACAGGAACGCGAATGACGTGTTCCCCGCGCTGCCCAGCGTGAGGAACGCGCCGGCCGCCAACGTCGCGACGAGCCCGACGCCTGACTGCCAAGCGAACCGCTTCGCAAAGACGGTCCCATACGAATCCGCGGGAACGAGGTCGCGCATCCAGTACGCCCACGAGAATGCACCCACTGCGCCTGCGACGGACGAGAGCGATAGGAACACGATGAGAACGACGAGTCCGACGCCATGGGGCAGGACGACACTCAAGATCCCGCCCAGCGCGAGCAAGATCCGCGAAATCGCGGAAGCCCCCAGGCAGATCATGCGCCGGGTTCGCACGCGGAACGCGAGCGACAACGCCGGAATCTGTGCGGCTTGCGCCAAGAACGGCACGGCCGCCGCCAGGCCGATCGCGGCATCTCCTGCACCCAATGCCAAGAGGAGTCCCGCGAGGACGGCGCCACCCGTGAGCCCTTCCAGCGCGCGGGTCATTGCGCCATCCAACGAGAGGTTCCTCTGCAAAGACTTGGGGATCCCTTCGCCCAGCGTCTCAGTGCCCGCCATCATTTCTCGTGCCCCTCGTCACAGCCGAGACCGTTCCAAGGCGAGCTCGCGGGGAGTGAACAGCGGGCCATCGAAACGAGCACTAGGCGAGCGGGAGTATCCGCCTTGCCTGCGTTCAGAAGCATCATCGCCTCGCTTTGGCCGAGCCCATGGGCTGACCCGACAACACGCGAGCGAAGCCCCTCCATGGACGGCGCCACACTGACGGGCGCAGATGAACCTACTGAAGAATGAAGCGCCGGGACATGCGGCCGGGAAATCGCTCATGCCTGCGGAAGAGGATCGGATGTTGCCCATCGGGGAGGTTTGTCTCCCGTTCCTTGTCGCACCCGGCGCGAGAATGGGGTAGATTCGGACGGCTCGCACACCGGGAGTCTCGAATGCTCGTCACAGTGTCGCACTTGCTGTCGTACCCTTATGCCGCTCGCGCTCTTCGATAGGGCCGAGCCTCATGTTCGGCGTCCTTGATCGCATCCAACACGCGCACCTGAGCGGGTTCGCGCTTCTCCTCGTCATGCTCGCGTGCTTCCTCGTGGGCGCGCTCTGTACGCGCCTGGCGCTCGAGCTCGACGCCAAGGCTCTATGGGCCTTCATCCTCAGCCGGAAGCCCGCCTCCGCCCGCAAGGAGGAGTCCGAGGAGGCTGATCATGAGTGAGGTTCCGCGCTGACATCGCCCGAACGCTCGGAGACCTACTCCTCGATCACTTGTACACGAAAGCCGGCGGCGACGGCCGAAGCCTCGTCACGCTCCACCCCGAGCGCGCCGCATGCCTCCTCGGCGGCGGCCCACGCGCCAGCCGCGCGGAGGTCAGCGTCCTCCGCGACATGCTACAGGTCCTCGCCTCCGAGAAGCCTCGCGCTTATCGCGTACAGGCCTCGGCGCACGCGACCGGCCACTTCGACATCCAGCCTCACCGGAGCGACTCCCCATGACGCGCCCCCCCATCGTCGCACTCTCGATCATCCTTCTCGTGCAGGCCATCAGCCCGCAGGCAATCGCGGCCACGAGTGAAACCTGTACCTCGCAAGGCGTGACGTACAACTGCGTGACCGAACGAGTCGAAGTCCAATCCTTGCGCCCCGTCTACGGGAGCGGGCTCGAAGGCGCCACGAACCTGACCAACGTCACGCCCAGCTACGTCGAGTGGCCAGACCAGATCGCGCCCGGCCGCGCCATCCCGAAGGGCATCCACGTGGCCGCCCAGTATGAGCACCTCGCCAAGCTCTACGCCTCGAACGTCAGCGCGAACCAATCGCTCGCCGAGAATCCATACTACGGCACGTTCACGGGCCTCGAGCAGCTCCAAGCGCCCAGCATCCACCTCCTCCAGTACCAAGTCAACCTGAGCCCCGAGCGCGTCATGAACGGCGCGTCAGACCTATTCTTCAGGTCGCCGCTCCAGTGGAACGCGAACTACACGGGCCACTACGTGCAGATCCGCGAGACGGACAACAACGGGAACGCCGGCACCGTCGTCGCCGCCGCGCGCTTCCTCGCCGCCTGGGACCAAGGGCAAGCGCGTTCGCTCACGAAGGACACGAACGACAGCCTCGTCCTCGACGCGCGCCTCTACTACCAGCTCCACGGCCTCTTCTACAGCGGCAAAGTGTACACGATCGACGAGTATGTCACCACCACCGGTACGCCCCCATTGGCGCTGAGCGAGCTCTGGGTCTTCATCGCGGAAGGCCAAGACATCGCGGAAGACCACATCTCGACGACCCGCATGTTCCCCGGACACGGGCCCGCCGAGCGCACGTACCGGCCGGCGCCGGATGGCGAGACGGCCCAGTTCTTCGAGCTCGGCTGGAGCATGCGTCTCCACACCGGCATGGGCGCGGGAGGCACGGTCAACGTCATCCAAGGCGACCCCACGTACACGAGCCAGACCATCCGCGTCCGCTACGCGAGCACGGCCGCGAGCGTAGACGGCTCGAACCAGCCCAACGGAAACATCGTGGACGTCGTCGTCCCCCTCCGCCTCACGCAGGCTATCAGCGTGAGCGTCACCGTCACTCCATTCCGCGGTTTCGCCGACCGCATGGCGAACAACGGCGCCGGCACGGCCGCGGGCACAAGCTGCACGTGGACGAGCCCCGAGCCCATCACGGGCACGATCAACCACCGCTGCACCTTCCCCGACGTCAACTGGCAAGGACAAGGTGGCACGCACTGGTACGACGTCGAAATCCAGTTCCAGCTCACCGCCGGAAGCGGGTGCGGTTACGCCGTCTGCGGCTACGTCATGTACCCGGTAAGCGACGAGACCCTCCCGGACGGCAACAAGGCGCTCCACGTCCTCGAACGCTCGGGCCTCGGCATCTCGACGAGCCACGCCGTCTTCTCGCAACCCTGGGTCGAGGTCCGCGAAGGTCACCAGGACACGCCGCAGAGCGAGGACCGCAGCGTCAACTGGGTCACTGCGCTCATCGGCGTGGGTGAAGTCATCGTCGGCGCTGGCCTATCCTTCGCGGCCATCGCCGTCGCGCCCTGGTTCCCACCCGTCACGGTGCCCCTTGCCCTTCTTCTGGGGAGCGCTGGCATCGCGACCATGAGCCTCGGCTTCGCCACCGTCTACGCCGGCACGCAAGGCTTCCCGCCCAGCGTCGTCCTCAGCAAGGACTTCGTCGAGCCCTTCGTCAAGTTCGGCGGCCTCCTCCTCGCAGGCGCCGCCTGCGGCGCAATCCTCAGCGGAGCAGGAAACTTGCTCGGCGCTGGCATCGGCCAATCCCAAGGAGCCGTCGCGAACCCCGGCCTCCAAAGCGCGCGCATCGGCGCCGCGACGCTTGGCGCGAACGCGCTCCTTGGAGCCGAATGCGCAGCCGGCGCCGCCCTCGCCGCGGGCGGCGTGGACGGCCTGATGCAGTTCGTGGTGGACCTCGTCAAGATCGTGAAAGCTGCCGTCGAGATCCTCGGACTCCTCCTGAGTGATCTCGCGAGCTTCATCGCCGAGTTTCTCGGCGCCGCCGCCCCCTGGGTGCGCGCCTCGTTCGTCCTGTTCGTCGTTCTCACGGTCCTCTGGTTCGTCCGCGAGGCCCTGCTATGGGTCCTGAACCTCATGTGGCCCATCGTCCAGCAAATGACGCCAAAAGCTCGGAACCATCACCAGCGTCTCGAGAGCACGATCGAAGCCGTCAGCATCCCCATCTGGGACTCGATCATGTACTACAAGCACTGGCGCACGTACCGCGGCCGGTACTGGCGGCAGCGCTTCGGAGGCATGCCGCAGTAGATCGGCGCATACTGCAAGGGGTGCGAACACACCGCCCCCGCCGGTCCCGCCGCCTCGACGACGACCCTCACTCGTGCCGTCCACGTCTCATAGCGCGTGCCCGACGACGACGGCTTGCCGATCACGAACTTCAACAAAGGCGCTCAGCGCCTCGCCGGCACGCACTGGGTCTTTAGGAACGGATCACCTGGTCACGCCGGCACGCCAGGAACGTGACCAGTTACGCCTGCGAGCATTCCGACGGCCTGGCCAACTATCTGCGCGACTTGGACGTGGGCACACATTGAGGAGCGAACGTGCGCTGACTCGCAGCATTCGCTCAGGCGCTCCTCACACGAACTCGCGGGAGTGCCCCGGCGTCTTGAGGGGCGGGGCTCGTTCACCAGCCAGCACGCGCCAGGGACATCGCGTTCCCGCGCTGAACCGCATGTTCGTACCGAGATTCCCGATGATCTTGTCCTTGCCACCATCGTCATCGAGGAATCCAATGCAATGAGATGCTCGAGGCCGAGCGCCGCATTGTCACGGCCAACAGGTGGATCCGCCCCCATGCGCCTATGGTGTATGGAGAACACTCATGAACACCGGGCCCCTTCGAGCAGTGAGGAGGCCTACTTTGCGGTCAACAATAGTGCAGATCGTCGTGCTCGCCTGTGCTGTCCTCCTGGCCGCGCCACTTGGCGCACACGCTGAAGCGCTCGCCACCCCGGGGCCGCGCAGCACTCCCGCTACGCACTTCGCCGACTTCGGCGAATCCACGTCGGTCTTGCTGCCCGGCCTAAACGCGCCGCTAATCCGCGACGCCGCGGACGTCGCCGCGGCCGAAGCTGCGACGCTCGCGCACCTGCTGCCGAACCGGACGCTCGCGCTCGGTCCGCTTGTCCCGACGCCCAACGGCACGGATCCCTCGTCGCGGTGGCTGCGCCCCTACGGGGACGCGGATGGTGACGCGCGCGAGGACTTCCTCGACGTCACCTACGATCCGATCCTCGACCAGGCGCAGCTTTCCGTATCGCGTGGCAGCGATCTCGCGACTCTGTGGACCGACGCGCGTCCCGTAAGCGGGGGGACTTTTCTTGCGTGGGGGGTCGATGCGACTGGAGACGGCGCGGACGACCTGACGCTCACTGAGCTTGTCGTCACGCTACCCCAGGGCCAGGGCGCTTGCGTGACATTCGATGCCTGCGGTGGCGCCCACGCCGCGCTCCTTCTCGCATGGACTGTCACGCTAATCGACGGCCGTACTGGCGGCGAGCTTTGGACACGCAGTTACGACGGACGCGTCGTCAACGTGAACGGCGCGGCGGACGCGGCACCCTTCGCCCATGCGGAGGCCGACATCGTGCGGACGACCAACCATCTCGTGATCGCGTTGCCGGGCGATGGCCATGTCGTCGTGTCCCTAGCATCGACCCAAGAGACGTTTCTCGGGGGCTCGTCGTTCGTGACGGGCTACCAACAGCCCGTCGCGTCATGGAACAACAGCGGCGTCTTCGAGATTCTCGACGGAGCGGAGGGAACAGTTGTGTCCAATGCGAGCGCAAGCGGTCTGTACTACGAGCCGCTCGCGTTCCCTACGGGCGACATCGTCGGCTCCGCGACCAAGGACATCTTCGTGTGGACAAATCCCATCGACGCGCCCTCACCCTGTGGACCGCTGGTGGGCTGGTGCGAGCCGCCGTAACTGGTCACGTTCCTGGCAGTCTCTCGTGGCCGATGGCCGCGCCGGCGAATTCGAAGAACGACGTCTCGCGTAGCTTCGCGGTCTGAGCGACACTTTGGATGACCGCGAGGCGCGCTGCGCCT
>JBAZZN010000016.1:0-18583 GCA_041658815.1 Thermoplasmatota archaeon | reverse complement strand
TGAGGAACGAGGGGACTTCGATCACGTCCGTGTAGCCCCCGCCCAAGCCCACGAGGAGGACGCCAAGCCCAAGCAGAGCGAGGGCCCAAGGGGCCGACGCACCCGCGATGAGTCCGACGGCGACGAGCCCCAGGACGACCGCCCCCGCCTCGATGATGAGCCAGCTCGCCTTGCGGAGCACCGCGAGGCGCAACCCCGCACGACGCCGCTCGTCCCGGAACCCGATGAGGAGACCCAACGCGAGATGCACGAGCCCGACGGCGATCGAGATGACAAGCAGCAGAATGATATCGACGCGCCTGTCGATGATCGGTCCGCCAAGGAGCGGAACGACCACCAAGAACGCGAACACCTCATGGAAGACGAGCACGCCGAATCCCACGGCCCAAGCGCCGCCCATCGCAAGGATGCGCGCCGTCAACCTCCCGATGGGCGTGGTCACGCGGCGCCGGATCGTCCAAGCGGTCACGAGGAGGACGACGCCATACCCCGCGTCACCGACGATGAAGCCGAAGAAAAGCGGCAGCATGAGGCTCGTGATGCGCGTGGGATCGAAGTCGCCCCGTCCTGGCAGCGAGAACATCTCGACGAGGACCTCGAATGGCTTCGCTATCGTCTGGTTCTGGAGGAGCACGGGCGCTTCCGCGGTCTCCGCCGCTTCATTGACGCTCACGAAGGCCAGCCCGTCCGAGGCATCCTCGATGAGCGATGATAGCTCGCCCAACCATGCCTCGGGGACCCAGCCCTCGATCTCGAAGTGCGCCTCGCCCCGTCGGACGTCCGTGACGTCCATGCACGCAAGTGCAGTGATCGTGTCCTCTGCGACGTCGAGCTTTGACGCGGCGCCCAGGACGATCACCTTCAACAGCCGCATCGACGCCATCATCCACCTCAGGGCACGACCAAGGTGGACGTCGGCGCATAATGGAGGATCTTGTCCGTCACGCCGCCCACCGCGAAGCCCGCTGGCCCAGAGCGGCCCACGCGGCCCATCACGACCAGGTCGGACCTGCCCTCGCGCGCCGCGTTCACGATGCGCTCGGCCGGGTGCCCATACTCGACTTGGCGGCGCACGCGAATGCCAGCGCGCGTCAGCTCATCCACGAGGGGCCCAAGGAAAGGCTCCGAGACGCCGCGTGTCACCGTGAACTTCGTTTCTTCTGGCCGCTCGGGCACGACGAAGAGCACCGTGACGCTCGCCTCAGGGCCAGTCGCGAGCGTGCGCGCCCACGAGGCCGCCCGTGACGCGGCCTCTGAACCATCGTAAGGAAGGAGGATGCGCCGAGGGAACGCGTCGCTTCGCGCGATGAGCACGGGGACAGGGGAGAACTGCGCGACGTTGTACCCGACGCTTCCCACGAGGTGCATTCGCTGCGCCGAGAGCCCGCGATGCCCGAGGATGGCGAGGTCGGGCCCCTCGCGCTCGAGGATGGAGACGATCTCCTCGGCAGCGTAGCCCTCGGCGAGGGTCTCGTCGGAGTGCAGTCCCGCCGCATCCACGCGCGAGCGCGCTTCGCGCAGCGACTCGCGCGCGTCCTCCCGCAACGCCCCCACGAGCGCGCTCGCCGCAGTCTCGTGCGCAGAGAACGCAGGCGCGACGGGCACGACCGCCATCAGGAGCAAGCGCGAGCCATGCGCGCTCGCGATATCGATGGCGAGGCGAAGCGCGCTCCACGCGCTCTCCGAACCATCCAGCGCGACCGCGACGCGCCGAAGGCGGACCTCATCGGACGCGGTCGGGCTCATGAGAATGAACGAAGGCGCCTCCAACGGATGGCTGCTCTCCCGAACGCGTTCGGCGAGCATCCGCCGGTTGGGGCACTGCACGGGTTTCATAGCTGCGTCATGAGCGATCCCGACGACAGGCCCGTGCCGAGCGCCGAAACAAACGCTCAAGCACCCAAAGTGGCCTCGATGCGCCGGAGGATGGGTTGCCTGCGGCCATTGCTCATCGGCATCATAATGACGCTCTCGGGCTGCTTCGGGGCTGGTTTTGGGCCACACTTCGGCCATCTCGAGCTCAGGGAAGTGCACAGCTCGTCCACCTACGCCGCGCTGCAAGGAACGGCTCACGCTCACGTGGAAGGCACGCTTCACGGGAATGACACGGGCCAAGTCGAGGTGACCATCTTCATGGTGGGCGCCCCGTGTCCAATGGGGCCGCCGGGAACACCAGACGGATCCCTCGCTCGTGGGACGCTGGAACTCCCAGACCTTGGGGCGCAACCGCGAGATGCTTCATTCACCGCGGACGTCAGCGGCGCCCCACTTGTGGGCTCGCGCTACTCCATCATCGTCATGGCGGAGGGAAGCAACGCGATCGGCCCCTTCTTCGGGCACTGCACGGACTTCCTGGCCGCATCCTGAGGGAATCCGCAGGGGTCCCTGCGGCCGCAGGGTTCGCAGCGCCCGGTCCGAACTGACGGAACCAACCGCACCAAACGTACCAACTGCCCCAAAGCCCTTCGTCGCGTCCGCAGCAAGACGACTGAGCGTGGAACGTGGGAGGAAAGAAGAAGGATAGGGCCCGGCGGGTCGCGCCGGGAATAACTTGTTTGGTTCAGGGCGCTGGCGCGGGCGCTACTACTTGTCCGCCCGCTTCGGCGATCTTTGCCTTGGCGGACTCGGTCGCTTCCTCCACGGTCACATGGATCTTGCTGCGGACTTGTCCGCTGCCGAGGAGCTTGTCGATGCCCATGCGGGCCAAATCGACGGTGAACACGCCGCCCTCGTTCTTGGCCTCGCCCATCTGGACGAGGCGGGGGAGGACGTGGTCCAGCTCGCTGACGTTGACCGCGTTCACGAGTTCGACGGCCTCGTCGGGCCGCTTGAAGCCGTAGTTGGTGGCGCCGAACTCTTGGCCCAGCTTGGCGTAGTGCACGCGCTTGTGCTTGTGCTTGCCCGCGTTGCCGCGGCCGCCGCGCAGTCCTGCGCCGCGTCCCTTCTTGCGTCCTCGTCCGACCTCACGGTCGCCGCGACGCTTGGAGGACTTGCGCTTCTTTGAGAAGCCGACCATCTTACATCATCCTCTTGACGAGTTCGTTGATCTCTTTGCCGCGGTAGCCTAGCTCGCCCTTCACCGTGTAGTGGCGCTTGGTCGAGCCCTTGTGGCCGCCTCGGGGGGGCGTGAGGCGGAAGACGGGTTTGACGTCCTCGCCCAACTGCTTGAGCGTGGTCTCGCCCTTGGCGACGGCCTTCGCGAAGGCATCGACCGTGGCGTACTTGCTGTCCGTGGTCGCCTTGATGATGGCGTCATCGATGGGCTTGTCGCCCATGAGGCGGCCGCGGCTCTTGATGAGTGCCGCGAGCGTGTCCGCGTCGATGTCGCCGTACGCGACGTAGTCCTTCACGCGGTTGACCATCCCGACGTACGACTTCGTGTTCGGGATGACCGTGCCGTGGTTGGGGCGCGTCAGGTGCAGCATGTCGAGCGTGTCCTTCGTCTTGCCCGTGACGTGCACGGTGCCGCGGATGCGCACGAGGAAGAGGGCGCCGGTGGCCTTCTCGATGATGCGCGCCTCGTTGGCGGTGGCGGCTGCGCCGACCGTCGCGCTCGTGCGGCCCGCGATGCGGGGCGTAGTGGACGCGGCCTTGGTGGGCGCGGCCTTCGCAGGCGTGCTCATTGGGTCACGCTTCCTTCGACGAGGGAGAGCGCTTGCTTGTGGTGCTCCTGGATGCGCATCGCGCTTGCGACTTGGAGCGCGTTGAAGACGGCCTTCGAGTAGTTGATGGTCGTCTTGGTCTGACCACGAGCGAAGCTCCACACGTCCACCACGCCAGCCAAGCGCAGCACTTGCTTTGCGACGTCTCCCGTCGCGAGGCCAGTGCCTTGGGGGGCAGGCATCAGGGTGACTTCGGTGGCGCCGCACTTGCCCGTGACCTTGAATGGCACGGAGCTGGGCGGCGCGCCCTTGCCCGATTCCCATGAGCCCGCACCGCGGCGGACCTCGATGAGGCCGAGCTTGGCGTTGTCGATGGCCTTCCTGATGGCGGGGCCCACTTCCTTGCCGCGGGCTTGGCCCATGCCGACGTAGCCGTCCATGTTGCCCACGACCGCAGTGATGCGGAAGCGGACGCGGCGGCCACTGTCCGTCATGCGCTGGACCATGTTGACGTCCACGACGTCATCCACGATCCCAGGCAGGAGGATATCGACGATCTCGGGCTCTCGCAGCGGGAGACCGCTGGCGAGGGCCTGTTTCATCGTGGTGATCTGTCCGGTCTTGACGCGGCGGCCGAGCTCCGTCTTGGGAACCCAGTCGCGCGGGTCGCGCTTTTCGTCGTCTCTTCGAGCCATGTGTGTGCCTCCTTACTCGGGGGTCTTGGCCTTCTTTTCCTTGGCGGGCTTCTGCTGCTGCTTTGCTGCAGCAGGAGCGCCCTTCGCGGGGGGCGCGCCCTTGCCCTTCGCGGGCTTCTTCTCAGCCTTTGGTGGCAGAGGGGAGCCCACGATTCTTTCGTAGGAAGCGGCGAAGGCTGCCGCCTTTTCGGTTCCGAGGTGTTCAGCGCGGAGGCGTTCTTCCGTTGGGAAGACGTCGCCCGCGGGGACCGTGATGCCGCCGTCCACGACGCCCTTGAGGGCGCTGAAGATGACGCCGCCCTTGTGGGGCTGCGCGCGGCCCAAGTCGAGCACGCCCGTGCTGATCCCGGCCTCCTTGGCCCGGACGGCTGCGAGCCGTCCGGCCAAGTAGGCCGATGGCGTGTTGCTGCCGGCCGCGGGGTAGCCCATCTTGGGCAACTCGCGGGCCTCAGCGGACGCGACGACCTGGTCGCCAGCTTCGTTGTAGTTGACGAACTGGACGATGACGTTGCTGTTGCTGTTGCGGACGACGATGCGCGCCTCGCCGGACTTCAACAGTCCAAGCCTGCGGCGGTAGTCCGTCTTTCCTTCTCGGCGGCGGCGGAAGCCGACGCGGTAGAGTGGTCCGTGGGCCATTGTTTCACTCCTCCTTGAGGTGGCCGTCGGTCTTCAGGTGGCTCACCATGTGGGCCTTGCTGCGGAACGAGCCGCCCTTCGCCTTCATGTAGTATCGGCGGTAGAGCGTCGGCGTGATCTTCTTTTCTTCGCGGAGGTCCTTGAGCGTTGCGCGGAGCGGTCTGATGATGCGCATCCACTTCTGCTTGCGAGGACTCCTTGCGCCCTTGGCGCCCTTGCGGGAGCCGGGGCCTTTCCTGCGACCGCTCGCCTTCTGGAGGCGGCGTGCGTTGACGCGGCTCGTGGACGTGCCGGCCTTCTGGTGGGCCGCGATGTAGCCCTTCCGGATGAGGCCTCGGATGTCCTCGCGCGTCACGGCTTCCGCGACGGCGTCAGCGTGCAGGGGGTCGATCCAGACGCGTCCCTGGCCACAGTCTAGGACTTGCGACGCGAGGCGGCGTTGGTTGCGGAGGTCAGACATGCTTAGGTCCTCCTGGGGTTGAGGACGCGGATGTTGCGCTTGCCGGCCTCTTCCTCGATGAGTTTGCGCTTGCGGCCGCCCACGCCGCCGCCGATGCGGGCGGCTTGGGTCTTGGGGTCCGCGACGAGGTCGAGTTCGGAGACATTGTGGACGGGCACTTCCTCGAAGCCCGTCGCGTGCAGGCCGCGCGCGATGGCTGGCTTGCCGTAGCCGACCTTGACTCGTGGCGGGCGGTACTTGAACCCGCGGCGTTGCTTGCTCAGTTCGCCCTTGGGAGCGCGCCAGTTGATCTTGACGCGGCCGCCCGAGTACCACCAGTGGTACTTCTTGAAGGCGGGCTCGTGCGCGGCGATGATGGCGCGCGCTTGGAGGGCCTTGAGGACCTCCTCGGGGAGATCTGGCTTGATCTTGACGCGGTACGCTTGCTCGGGCTCGACGACTTCGGCCTTCTCTTCGGCCTCGCCCTTCGCGGCCTTCTTCTCGAGCTTGGCGGCCTTGCCCTTCGTCTTCTTGGCGCTTGGCTTCTCGACGACCTCGACCTCGTCCGCCTTCGCGGACTCGGGCGCTTCGCCTTCGGCGATTCCTGCCAAGACGGCGTCAGCCGTCTTGGGGCCGATGCCATTGACCTCCGTGAGCTTCTCCTTGGAGAGGCCCTTGAGGTCATCGAGGGACTTGTAGCCTGCGTCGTAGAGCGCTTCGGCGGCCTTCTTGGACACGCCGGGGAGCTTGGAGACCTCTTCAACGAACTCTTCTTTCGTCGCCATGCGTCTCAGGCCCCCTTGCTCGTGATGTAGATGCCATCCTGGAAGACGCGCGGGTCAAAACCACGGATGATGGTCGCTTGCTCGATGTTGGCAGCGGTCTGCGAGACGTGCTCCACGTTGGCGCCCGTGAGGATGACCTCTTCGCCCGCGACCTTGACCTTCGTTCCTGGCATGATGCGGGCCTTGCGGGCCGTGCGCTCGCCGAGGAAGTTCTCGATGATGAACTGCTCGCCTTGCACCTTCGTCTTGATGGGGAAGTGCGAGAAGCAGATCTTCATCTTGTACTCGTAGTTCTCTTGCGCACCTTTCATCATGTTGTTGATGTGGGCGCGGTAGGTCCCGACGAGTGCCCTGATCTTCTTGCGGGGTGTCTCGCCGTGGAGGACCACGTCGTTGCCTTCCTTGCTCACCGTGATACCCGGAGCGGCGAAGTCGCGAGCAAGCTCGCCATTCTTTCCCTTCACCTTCAGGGTGGAACCGGTGAGGGTCACCGTGACCCCTTGGGGGACGACGATGACTTCCTTGACTGCTGGTTCTACCATGGTTTCACCTCAGTAAACGTACGCGAGAAGTTTCCCGCCCGTGCCGATCTCCTTGGCGCTGTAGTGACTGACGACGCCGCTCGTCGTGGTGACGATGAGCGTGCCGAAGTCCTGCGCGGGGAGATAGCGGGCTTCCCACTTCTCGAAGTCGGTCTTCTTGATCGCGTGGCGGGGCTTGATGACGCCGCAGTTGTTGATGTTGCCGTTCAGCTTGACGCGGAAGCGGCTGCCGTTCATGTCCTCGACGAATTCGAAGGGGCCGATGTAGCCGCGCTCCTGCATCACCTTGAGGACGTGGCCCACGAGCTTGGATGCGGGGCGGACCTCGCACTCGAGCTTGCCGGCCTTCTCGGCGTTCTTGATGAGCGTCAGCGAATCAGCGAGAGGGTCATTGAGCATTTTTTCACCTCAGCTGTACTTCTTGAAACCGAGTTCGGGAGCGATCTCGCGGAAGCACTGCCTGCACGCGAAGATCTGGTAGCGCCGGATGATTCCGCGCTTGCGGCCGCAGCGAACGCACTGGTTGGCGACGCCGCGCCCGAAGATGGTGTGGTCCACCACTTAGATCACCTCGACGTTGAACTTCTCTTTCATCAGTTGCATGGCTTCCTCGCGCGAGACCTTGTGCTCGCGTGGGATCTTGCGGGATTCGACCCTGCGGCGGCGCACGCGGCCACCGGGGCGCTCGATGACGACCGCGATGTCCATGCCGAAGATGCCGATCTCTGGGTCGTACTTCTGGCCTGGGAAATCGGTGTAGTCTGGCACGCCGAAGTTCAGGTTGCCGCCATCGTCGAACGAGTAGTCGGGCATCTTGAACTGCCGGATGTCGAGGGCCTTGCGGAGGAACGCTTCTGCGGCCTCGTCGCGCAGCGTGACCCGAACGCCGATGGGGCTTCCGACTCGGAGGCCCCAGTCGCGGTTCGTGACCTTGCTGAGCGTGCGGCTGGGCTTTGCGCCCGTGACCATCCCCATGACCTTCTCGGCCTTCTGGAGTTTGTCGCCGCCCTCGCCCACGCCGATGTTGACCACGATCTTGTGGATGCGCGGTTGGCGCATGGTGTTCACGGTTCCCGCGGGCATCAGGCGCTCACCTCGCTGGCAGCGATCTCGGGCTTGTCCTTGCCCACGAGGAAGACGTAGTTCTTCACCGTGGAGAATGGCGTTTCGCCGCTCGTGAGGGCCACGAGGTTGGGGCGGGGGCTGCGGATGACCTCGACGCTTTGGACCTTCGCGAACTCGCCCACGTGCGCGCCGCCTGTGATGAATGCGGTCATGCCTTGGCCGAATGCGTAGTGCGCCTTGATCTCCTGCTCGGGGACCGCCAGCTTGACCACGTCGCCGGTCTTGTAGGTCTTCTCCTTCACGATGATGTTGCGACCATCGTGCAAGTTGAGCTGCGTGCGGCCACCGCTCACGGTGGTCTTGTCCTCGATGCGGCAGAACTTCCAGTTCGCCTCGTTCGCGGTGACTTCCGTCAGGACGACGCGGCCGTGGCTATCAAGGACCACACGGTAGTTCTTGTTCGTCTTGGGCACGCTCACGATGTCCATGAGGCCCACGGGGGCCTTGTGGCTCACGGCGACGCGTCCGTCGATCTTGACCTCGCGGTTGCCGAGGACGCGCTTGGCCTCGGTCATGGTGTCCACGAGCTTGAGGTAGTCGCGCAGGATGATGCCCAGCGGGACGCCTTGCTCGATGCTGTGCTTGCCGGCCGTCGGCTTCGGCACCCATGTGGACGACTTCTTGTGGATCTTCCACGAGCGGGGCGAGGCGAGGCGCTTCATGTGGAGCGACATTATGCTTCCTCCGGAGCGGCTTCGCCGCTTTCTGCTTTCGAGGCCTCGGCCTCGGAAGCACCGAGCTTCTCGCGGCGCTTGGGGTCGTCGAGGTTGAGTTTGGTGAGGACGAGGTTCGACGGGTCCACCGGGCGAGGCTTCTGGGAAGCGTCCGCCTTCGTGACCGTCACGCCATCCACCGTGACCTTGCGAGCGCGCGGCAGGATCTCCATGATCTTGCCCGTCGTACCCGCGTACTCGCCGCGGAGAACGCGCACCGTGTCACCCTTGCGGATGGTCGTGCTGCGCGTGTTGTACTTGAGGAGCAGGGGCTCATCGAGGTGCGCCGCGATCTGTGCCCGGTTCTTGTGCACGGGCAAGTTGTGGAGCGTCTTGCGCTCCTTCCTGGGTTGCGTGGACATGCGTTTTCACCTCACACGATCTGGCTGGCTGTTGCGGCGATACGGGGCCAGCGTTCGGCGGCCTCGCGGGCCACTGGGCCCTTGATGTCGGAACCCTTCGTCTCACCGTTGGGCGCGACGATGACGGCTGCGTTGTCCTCGAACTGGACCCACGTGCCGTCGGGGCGCCTGAACGGGCGCCTCTGGCGCACGATGACGGCATTCACGACTTGGCGGCGCATCTCGGGCGTTCCCTTCTTGACCGACACGACGAGGTAGTCGCCGACGCCGGCGGCTGCAAGGCGCTTGTGGTGACCACCAGCGCGGGGGACCGCGATGATGCTCACTTCTTTGGCGCCCGAATTGTCGATGCAGTCAAGGCGGGACCCGATGGGCAATCCGCGGGTCTGGCTGCCCGGGTTTCCCTTCATTCAGTATCCTCTCCCTTGGTGGCAGCCTTCTTGGCCGCGGCTTCCTTCGCGAGGATGGTGGCATCCTCGGCGCTGATCTTGAGCGAGCCACGCTTGGCCTCGATGATGACGAAGGTCTTCGTCTTCGAGAGGGGGCGGCACTCCATGATCTTCACGAGGTCCCCGACTTGCACTTCGAGGCAGGGGGGCGAGTGTGCGGTGTAGCTGCTTGTGCGCTTCTCGTACCGCTCGTACTTGGGCGAGTAGCGTAGGTATTCCCTTTGCACGCGCGCAGAGCGTTCCATGCGCGTGTTCACGACCTGACCGTCGATGATCTGGCCGCGCACGGAGAAGCCTCCGTGGAATGGGCAGTGGGGGTCCGTGCAGGCCGTCTTTGGGGCTGCGACGTCCACGCCGATGTCTCTTGCGTTGGCCATGTGAATTTCAACTCCTTACTTTCTTGATCCTGTCTTCCGGTTGGAATGCGATATCATTCCCTTCGAGTTCGCAGGCTTTGCCTTCGAACTCGAAGCGGAAGCGTCGTCCCGGTTTGGGGATGCGCTTCACGCCCGAAGGCGTTTCCACGAGGAATGTGTGCTTCGTCTCGTCCACGACTCGGCCCGAGTGACCGTCCACGGTCACGTCGAGCCCGATGAGTTCGTGGCGGGCGATGTCAAAGGTAGGCTTCATTGCATCACTTGAACTCCGCATTGAAACCCATCTTCTCCAAGACCTGCTTGACCTTCTGCTTGTGGTCGCCTTGCAGTTCGATAGCACCGTTCTTCGAGGTGCCGCCGCACGCGCACGCGCCCTTCAGTTCTGAGCAGAGGCTCTGCACGTCGATGTCGCTCGTGTTGATCCCTTCCACGACGGTCACCATCTTGCCGTAACGGCGGGCGACCGTGTAGATCGAGATCTCTTGTTGCTCGCGGGCGATCTCTTCGCAGACGCAGATCTCCTTTGGGAGTCCGCAGACGTCACACATTTGGCTCATGGTCTACTTTCGGGCCTCCTCCCCGTCGATGGTCAGGATGCGCGCGATCGTCGTGCGCAGCTTGCGGATCTCGCCGGGGTTGCGGGGAGCGCCACCCATGGCGGCCACACCGCGAGCGTTCATCAGCTCGTTGCGGGTGTCCTTGAGTTTCTCCACGCGGGCCTTGGCGGACAGCTCGCGGATCTCTTTCGCCTTCATGATATCACTGGCTCCTGAGCTTCTTCAGCTCGTCCTTGATCTTGACCGCGAGCTTGGGGCCGATGCCTTCGACCTCGGAGAGGTCATCGATGCTGGCCTCGTCGAGGTCCTTGAGTGTGTTGAAGTCGGCTTCGCGGAGGTGCTTGGCCTTGGCGGGGCCGATGCCCTCGAGGTCAGTGATGTCACCGCTGAGGTCCACGGTCGCTGTCGCGACCTCGGCCTCAGCAGGGGGGGTCGCTGTCGCGACCGTGGCGTTCGCCGTGGCGGCGACCGCGGCCGTTGCGGTGCGGGTCCCCAGCGAGCCGCCGTGGATCTCGACCTCATCTGGCAGTTTGGCGTCGCGGCGCATGATGGCGACGGTGCAGCCGATGATGCCGAGTTTCTTCTTCGCGGTCGCGTAGCCCGAATCCATGAACACGAGCGCCGTGTCGCCGCACCACTTGATGTGGCCGTCGAGGAACTTCTCGGTCCTCTTGCGGCCGCCGGTGAGTTTGCCGGCGATCGTGATGAGGCAGCCCTTCGCACCCGCGTCCATGATGCGGCGCAACGTGCTGTGACCAGCACGCCGGAAATGCCACCCGCGCTCGAGCGCTTCGGCGAGCTTCTGCGCCATGATCTGCGGGTTGAGCGAGGGGTTCTCGGATTCGGCGACCTCGATCTGGGGGTTGTCCAGACCGAAGCGCTCGTTGAGGCTCTTCGTCAACTTCTTGATGGTCTCTCCGCGGCGGCCGATGACGAAGCCGGGGCGCTCGGTCACGAGGTGGATCCTGGTGCCCATGGGCGTGCGGCTGATCTCGGCGCCGCCGAAGCCAGCGCGTTCCGTCTCGCGGTGAAGGAACTCCCTGACCGCGACACGCTTCTTGTGCTCCCTGATGAGTTTGCGTTCGACGGCCAAATTCACTCCTCCTTCTCTTCTTCGTTCTTGAGCACGATCTCGATGTGGCTCACTTGCTTGTTCCACTGCGTCGCGCGCCCTTGCGCGCGGGGCATGGAGCCAGGCAGCGGGCGGGCCATGTGGGTGACCACGTGCCAGATGCGCATCTTGTCGGGGTCGAGCCCCTTGTATTCCGCGTTGCTCGCGGCGTCATTGAGGATGCGCAGCATCGCGGCGGCGACGGCGACGGGGTACTTGCCCGGGCCCATGCCGCCCTTGCGGTGCTTGATGTTCGTCTTGTGGACGCGGAAGGGGACCGCCTGCTTCATGGCGACGACGTTCTCGAGGTAGAGCCTCGCCGCTGCGACCTGCTTGCCGCGGATGGCTTTGGCGACGTTGATCCCGAACTTCGGCTTCACGGGCACGTCGCGACCAAGCGCCTTCGCAGTGATCTCGGGGTCCACGTTTTGTGCCGCATACTTGTAGGACATCTTGTTTCACCTCACTTCAGCGGCATGAACTTCGAGCTGCGCGTGGCACCGACGCCAGGCCCGGTGTGCTTCACGGCCTTGCGCGTCTGCGCGAATTCGCCCAACTTGTGCCCGATCATCTCGGGCGTGATGCCGATCTTCTGGAACTCCTTCCCATTGTGGATGTGCACCATCTTGCCCACGAAGATGGGCATGATGGGGAAGTCGCGCAAGTGCGTCCGGACGTCCCCGCCCTCAGAAGCGGCCTGGACCTTCGCCCAGAGTTTCTGTGCGTCCTCGTCGTTCGTCATGCGCTTGAAGAAGCGCCGGGCGCGCGAGCCGACCAATTGGAGCTGCTCGTCCTGCGGCATCGCGACGAGTTCGTCGAGCGCGTAACCGCGGTACAGGAACTCCTTCTGGCGCTTCGTATCGACCAGTGCCTTCTTCTTGCGCGCGCGGCGCGGAGTGCGGATCGCGGGCGTCTTTCCAGCGGGTGAATCACCAGTAGGGTCAGTCATGTTCCACTCACCCCTTCCTGATTCCCGTTCGGCGGGCAGCGATGTGACCGACGTTGCGGCCAGGGGGCGTGCCGCGCTTCAGAGTCGTAGGCTTGCCTTCCTTCCTGTGAGCGTTGCCGCCGCCGTGGGGATGGTCCACTGGGTTCTTGGCGACGCCGCGCACGCGCGGGAAGAGCGCACCCTTCGAGCGGTACTTGTGGTGGACCTTGCCGGCCTTGGCCAGGGGCTTGTCGCCCTGTCCGCCACCCGCGACCACGCCGATGGTGGCGCGGCACGAGGGGTGAAGGTTCTTGAACTGGCCAGACGGCAGGCGCACCTGCACGCGGCCCTGCTCGCGCGTTACCACGAAGGCGGCCGTGCCGGCGGCGCGAACGAACTTGCCGCCATCGCCAGGCTGCGCCTCGATGTTGTAGATCGGCGTACCTTCAGGGATCATATGCAGATAGGCGAGGTTGCCCGGCTTCAGTTCACTCGTCGTGAACGTGAGCATCTGCCCGACTGAGGTGCCTTCTGCGGCGATGACCAGGACTGGCTTGCCGTTCTTGATCTTGACCATGGCCACCGGAGCGCTGCGGCCCGGCGCGTGCACGATGTCCGTGACGACGCCGGTCGTGTTGCTGGGGACCTTGGGGTGCTTGATGGCTCCGAGGTGGCGGTGGCTCGGGTTCGCGTGGACCGGAGACGCCTTGCCTCGGCGTTGCGTGATGAGTCGTTTTCCCATGGTATCACCTCAGAAGATCCCGATCCTCGTACCGATGTCCTCAGCCTTCGTCTCAGGCGCGAACTTCACGATCGCGCGCTTGTGGCCGTCGGTGCCGATCTTGGTGTTCACCTTGGCGACCTTCGCGTCGAAGAGACGCTCGATGGCGGTCTTGATGGCGTGACAGCTCGCGTCGCGGCGGACCACGAACTCGAGCTTGTTCTCGCGCTCCATCGCGGCCATCGTCTTTTCGGTCACGAAGGGGTGGATGATGACGTCGAACTCATTGCCTTCCGTCACTTCACATCGCCTCCAGGCGGGCAAGCGCAGACTTGGTGAAGACGATGAGGCGCCCCGCGTCGCCGCCGGGCGCCGCGAGCTCCGTAGAGATCATCTCGGGCGTCGCGACGTCAACGCCGGGGAGGTTCCGCGCGGCCGTGATGACGGGCGCTTCGAGCCCGCTCACGACGAAGAGGAACGACTTGGGCTGACGGAAGCGGCGGCCACGCAGCTTGCCCTTGCCGGGGCGCTGCTTCGTGCCGTCGATCGAGCGCTCGATATCATCTCCGACGCCGATGGCGTCGAACGCGCCGAGAAGCTCCTGCGTCTTCTCGATGGCTTCGACCGCGTCATCGACCACGACGGGGACCGTGAGGCCTTCCTTGAACTGGTGGCCGCGCGTGCGCACGGCGTCCTCGATGCCGCAGGCCGCGATGGCGGACGCGCGGGCGAGGTACTTCTCCTGCTTGTTGACCTTCTCGCTCCAGTTCTTCTCGACCTTCGGGGGGTGAGCGCGGCGACCGCCCACGACGGCAGGCGAGAACACGGCGTTCCCACCCTGCGTAGCGCGGGGCACGCGCGAGATGCCTTGGCCCGAGCGGACCGACTTGTGGGGCCCGTGGCCCGCAAGCTTGTAGGAGCCGTAGGGCTGACGGCGGTTCGCCTGCGCGGCGTTGACCGCCTTGCGGATGACGTCAGGGCGGAATTCCGTGTCGAAGACGGCCGGAAGCTCGACTTCGCCGGCGGAGGCGCCAGACTTGTTGTAAACGTTGACCTTGGCCATTGATCTCACCGCCCCTGCTTGGACGACGTGCTGACGTACGTGAGCTGCGGTTCCGTGACCTCGATCCCGCGGAGGTAGCGCGCGGCGTCCCGAAGGCGGATGATGCGCTTCGTGGGGCCGGGGATGCTGCCGTGCAGGAGGACGTACGGGTTGCGCACGACACCATAGTTCAGGAAGCCGCCCGCGGGCGTGATCTCCGCGCCCTCGGTGCCGATCTTCAGGATGCGCTTGTTGTACTCCGTGCGGTTGTGATATCCCATCTGGCCGGGCATCGGGAGGACGCCGGCGCGGATGAAGCGGGGCTGGAAGGGGCCAAGCGGCGACGCGTCGCGGCGGTTCTTCGAGTCCTTGTGACCCTGGAGCTTGACGCCCCAGCGGGGAACGCTTCCCTTGAAGCCGTGACCCTTCGTGACGGCGGCCACGTCGATCATCTGGCCGTTCTTCGCGAAGTCGTTGATCGTGATCTCCTTGCCCAGCTTGTCGAGCGCGAACTTGACGCGGTCCGCGATCTTGCCGCCGCCGATCCGCAGCTCCATGACCTCGGGCGTCTTGCGCGGCGTCCCGGTCACGAGCTTGGGCTGCGTGTAGGCGAGAAGACGGACATCGTCCACCTTGCCCGACTCGGGCGAGAAGCTCTTGGGCTCCTTGGGGACGGGAAGGCGGCGCGTGAGGCGCGGCTCCGTGCCGCTGGCCCACTGCTCGCCCATCGTCTTGAGGCCGTAAGGCGTCTCGCGGTAGTAACGCACCGCTGCGATGCGCATCGGAGGCACCTCGAGGACCGTCACGGGGACGGTGACCTCTTGGTTGGCCGTAAGCGAATTCTCGCGGTAGTCAACGACGACCGCGTGCGTCATCCCGGCCTTGTAACCTGCGAAGCCTTGGATCTTCGGAGCGTCTCCTCCGACTGGCCACGAGGTGAGGCGGGGGACATGGCCGGACGCGCGCTTACGCGGCGTATAGCCGTGCGAACCCTTCTTTGGTCTGTGGGGCTGGCCCATGGTGTTCCTCTCCTTGAGCGGTCCTTCGCAGAACGTTCCGAGTTCGCGCTCGAACGTGCTGTTGGGCGACTGATATCAGCCAGCGTGCCGAAGCACGCCGTTCATCCAACCGTGACGTTTCTTTCGGTCGAGAACCGACCTCGCGAGCGAGGCGGCCACGACCGAGCGCGGGGACATGCCAGGACGTCGCGCCGTTGGCGCATCGCGCAGCCCTTGCGAGCCACGGTGACGTCCCTTTCGGGATTGCATGCTTTCCCCTCGCGTCTGGTCTGGACTACTCAGGGTGTAGCGCGACGAAAGCGGGTCGGGTATATAATCGTTGGGCACGCACGACCAGAGAATGGTGCAATTCTAGATAGAGGGCGCACGAGGGAGGCAACAGCGGGCCCACAGTCCCACATACTCATCGGCCATCGTCGAACGGCCCTTCTTATGGTGGCTCGTCGAACCGTGCATCGACAATAAGCCACCCCCACGCGATCGAATCCCCGATGACCCCGCTCCGGCGCGCGTCCATCCTACTGGCAGCTCTCACGATCCCCATCGCGCTCCTCGCGCCGTGGACGCACGTGATCGACACCGGCCTCTGCATCTCCCCCCCATGCGACCCCCCACGAGATCTTGCGGTGCCAGGGTACGTTTCCGGCGGCATCGCCACGGCCGGGATCCTCCTCGTGGGCACACTCGTGCTGTGGCTCGTGCCCAAAGAGGCGTGGGGGCTCAGTCTCGGTGGGCTCCTGCTCGCGGTCGCCGCCTCCATTGGCTTCACGCACCCACTGTGGCCAAGCATCGTCATCTTTGGGCACGAAGGCGGACCCGCATGGGGAAGCATCACGACTGGCGTTCTCTCCACGGCGGCGCTGGCGCTGGCGGTGGCCGAAGGGGTGCGCGCGAAGCGGCGCGCGGCAGACGGCGTCACGCCGACGCAATGAGGCCCAGCACTCAAGCCGGGCCGCCTCGGGCGGGTGCTTTGGTCAAGGCCCCGCACAGCAAAAGGTAAGCCCACCCACGAGCGCCTGAGCATGATGATGCTGATGCGCCGCGCTCGGGTGCACATGCTGCACGAGCCGGGCGCCGGCCGAGGACGGAAGTGAACGACCCGACGGTCAAGTCGACGCGCCGAAGGAACTATGGGTGAACATTCGAACGATCGTTCTGACGAACCTTCGAACGAACGTTTGGACGAACGTTGGAACGAACGTTCCTACCTTGGGCTTGGAAAGTTGGAAAGTTCCAACGTTCCAACATCTGACGCGTGTTTCAGCGAGTCGTCGCGGTCCGCTCGGCCTGGTGCGTCCTCCGCGATCCGGACGAATCGCCTGCGGGCGACCAGCGCGCTGACGCGCGCCTTTCGTCCTATCGCGAAGGACCGCTCGCTTCGCTCGCTCGCGCTGCGTCTTCAGTGCGTCGTCGTCGGCGCGTCCTTCGAGATCTCGTCGAAGTAGCTTTCGAGCGCGGCCTTGACCGTGTCAGAGATGGCGGTGCCGGAGACGACCTTCACCGTGTGGAGCTTGATGTGGTAGTCGAGCGGGATGCGGACCTTGATCTCTTTGTCCTCGTGCATCGTGCTGGGCTTCTTTCGTTGCTGGTACTCGTCGATCATCATGTTCGTCAGCCTTCTCCCTCGGAATTGGTCCGTTAGGACCGATTCCCAAGACTCGCATGGCTGAGTTTGTGCTCTTGGGATTCGTTCTTTGGGAACTCGCCCGATATGTTAGGCATTCATGAAGGAAGGCTCAACGCGATGAACCGCGGCGGCCCGCGTCGTTGCGTTTGTCTTTCCCTGTGGGCTTCCCCAAGCTTGATGAGCCTGCCTTGGGGCCTTGCCGCGTTTCGGTCTTTCCCGCGTCGTTGCTCGTTGCTGGCGGCGCTTGCTTGGGAATGTCGAGCCGGTAAGGTGCCCACTCGTGCGAGATGCGTTCGAGCTGGATGCGGCGCTCCTTCTCGTTGGGTGACACGAGCGTCACTACCTTGCCTGGTCGATCTTGCCGAGCCGCGCGGCCCGCGCGGTGCAAGTACTGCTCGTCCTCGTCGGGCAAGTCCACGTTCACGACGAGCTCCATCTCGGGCACGTCGAGGCCGCGGCTCGCGATATCAGTCGCCACGAGGATGCTTGTCGTGCCACGAGAGAAGAGGTCGAACACATGGCGGCGCTGGTCGTGCGACATCTCGCCTTGCAGCCGGTCCACCGCGAAGCCCTCGCCTTTGAGCAAGCGCCAGAACGCGTCCGCGCGGTCGCGCGTGCGCACGAACACGAGCGCGCGCGATGGGTCCTCCTTCTTGAGGAGCGCCACGATCGCGGCTTCCTTCTGGCCGTCGAGCACGTTGAGTCGGTAGTGATCGAGCGAGGCGGGGATCGCGGCCGTTCCCACGCGGATGTGCTCGCGATCCTGGCGCAAGTGCACGCTGGCGAGCTTCTGCACGTCGCGCGGCAGCGTGGCGCTCACGAGGACGGTCTGCGTCCGTGCAGCCGTGAGTGATAATACTTTCTCGACGTCCGTGAGGAAGCCCATGTCGAGCATGCGGTCCGCCTCGTCGAGCACCACGAGTTTCACGCCTTCGACGTGCACTTTGCCGTGCTCGATCAGTGACAGCAATCTGCCGGGTGTGGCGATGACGCAGCGCACGTCGCCTCCCAGCGCGCGGTCTTCCTGCTCTTCCTGCACGCCGCCCGTCACTGCGACCGCGCGGAAGGACGACCCCGTCCCGATCGCGCGCACCTCGTCAGCGACCTGGCGCGCAAGTTCGCGCGTCGGTACGAGGACCAGCGCGCGAAGACCACGCTGGGGCCCCGATCCCGCGATGACGCTCACGATGCCGAACACCGCGGTCTTGCCCGACCCCGTACGCGCTTCCACGAGCACGTCCTTGCCGGAGAGCAGGACGGGGAGGGCGCGCACTTGCACGTCCGTGGGCTCAGCGTACGCCATCGCGTCGAGCGCGAGGCAGATCGGCTCGGGAACGCCCAGCGAGCGGAAGGACACTGGCATATGGACGCCCAGTCGGCTCATGGTGAAAAAGGCTCGTGTCGCTCCGGCCCCGGGGCACAACTCCCCCGTTGGATTCAAACGCCAAGAAACAAAGAACCCAAGAATCCAATCTGACTGCGGGCTCGCTCGACGCCTTGGCTTCTTGGCTTATTGGATTCTTGGCGTGGACGAAGCTGTCGCAGGAGTCGGGATCCGCGCCTCACGTTGCAGGGGGAACTTTGCGCCCCGGGGCCTGTCGCTCCTTCACGGCCCCAGCCATAGCGCAGCTTCCGGAACGCTCGCAAGCACCGCATCCACGTCACCAGCGCGCACGACGAGCCGCGCACCACCCGGGTTCACACTCGCGGCAAGGAGCGAAGCACTCGCCCACACGACGTGCGCGGGGCCGCCGCTCACGGTTCCCATGCCGAACACCGTGCGGGTTCCAAGCGAGCCATCGAGATCGACCTTCGTGTAGGTGGCTTTCGTGGGATCCACTCCCGCCTCGATG
>JBAZZN010000015.1:0-18607 GCA_041658815.1 Thermoplasmatota archaeon | reverse complement strand
TCACACGAAGCGACCTCATCCGCGTCGAGAAGCGCGTGGCCGAGGAAGAGCAACTCACGCCCGCCGAGCTGGATCCCAGACGACTCAAGCACTGGCCGCGGGAGAAGTGATTATAACCGAAGGCAAGGGTCCCGAGGTTCTGATGCCCCATTGCACGGCCTGCGGAGAGGCCGTCACCGCAGCGATGAACTTCTGCCCGGCTTGCGGCCGCTCGCAGCGCGAGGGCGCTTCACAAGCGCCACGCATCCTCCTTGAGGAAGTCATCTACCGTTGCGAGAGCTGCGGCAAGGAGGAACCGTACGGCAAGCTCGCGAAGTGCCGCACGTGCCACGACCGCACTTGCGACGAGTGCGCGAAGATGTGCGCGAACTGCCAGGAGCCGACCTGCCCCAAGTGCCTCCTGGAGTGCGAGGAGTGCAAGGTACTCGGCTGCCGCCGCTGCTACGAGGCCTGCGAGACCTGCCAAGTGCGCGCGATGTGCCCCGAACACGTGGACTACTGCGATGACTGCCAGTACCCCACGTGCTCCAAGTGCTTCGCGACTTGCTCGCGCTGCGAGCTCGACGTGTGCACGCACTGCCTTGACGAGGCTCATGATCCCAAGAAGAAGGGCAAGCACGTCGGGTGACGTCGTTGACGAAGCGAGGCAGACGCGCCCAGATGCTCGCCAAGGACTCGAGGCCGGGGGCCATCCTTGCCTTGGCGCTCCTCGCGAACGCGCCGCTCTTCGCAGGCTTCGTCCTCGCCCCCCTCTTCACAGGAGGGAACGCACAAGCCGGGCGAGCGTACGTCCCCTGGGTCCTCTGGCTCACCGCACCCCTCGCCATCGCGAGCATCGGACTCTTCGTCCGCACAGAGGCGCACCGCCGCGAACACCGAGCCGCCCGCATGGGGCTGCTTCTCGCGCTCGTGGCGCTCCTCCTTTGGGCGCTCGCCCTCGCGCTCACTTTGATCGCGGCATGAGGGGCCAGCGCTTGGTCGGCCTCATCAGGCGAGGCCGCGCTGCGTCTGCACACGCTTCACCAACACGAGCCTCACGATCATGGAGAGGCATGCAGCGACGGTCCCTGCGAGCAAAGCCACCAGGAAGATACCATCCAGCAGGCCAGCGCCACCCAGGATGACGCGGGTCGATCCCCCCACGTTCGCCAATTCGCGCAAATTCATCAAGTCGGCACCGATCAGCACGGAGAGCGCACCAGCCGCGAAGGCAGCCGCACCCGCGCGCTCAGGTCGCGAGTGGAAGAGCGCCGCGCCCACGAGGCCGAGCACGAACGCGGGCACCCGGTAACTGAGCAGGACCCCCCTCGTCGGCACGACTTGTGACGCGAAGAACGCCACGATGATCCCGATGCCAAGGAGCAAGACGACCTCGAAGGCTGGCACGCGGCGGGTCAGAAGGATGCTGATGCTCACGCCAACGGGCAAGAGGCAGCCCGCCATGTTGGCCGCCAGCCCCATCGTTGGCGTGATCTGACCGAGCGGAGCGTCGATCACCACGAGGAGCGGCGCTCCCACCGCGATGAGGCCCGCTTCGAGACGCGTGAGCCCAGTCGCCATGAGCAAGCGGACACCCACCACACCGATCAGCGTGAGGAGCAGCATCACCGATGGCCACTCCTCCAATGTCGGCATCCCCCCGTGCCCCGTAGCGAGCGCGGTGATCCGTGCCCCTGACAAGAGGGCAAGAGTGACCATTAGTGGCAATGTCTGCCACGAGGAGGAGTTCTCTTCTGGTACGCAGGGCGGGGCAAAGCCCAATAAGCTGGAGCACCGCTCAACATATTGCCGCAGTGACGATTCAGTTATCAGCGAGGTCGGCCACCCACCCAATCAAATTTCGGCCGTCCCTTTGACCTACGATTTTGGCTGAGCGGCATGATGCTCCACATACGTTCATCTAGCGGGCCCGCCTCGGTCGTGTCGTGGCCCGCGCTCCCCAAGAGCCCTCGTTCGACGATCTCCCGCTGAGCGAGCGCGCTCGCGAGGTCGTCCACGATCTGGGCTGGAAGTCGCCCACCCCGATCCAGATGGAGGTCGTGCCGCAACTCGCGGCCGGCCGCGACATCATCGGCCGTGCCGAGACGGGGAGCGGTAAGACCGCCGCCTTCGGCCTCGTCATGACGGACCGCATCCGCGCGCCAGGCATCCAAGCCCTCGTGCTCGCCCCGACGCGCGAGCTCGCGCAGCAGATCTCCGTCGAGCTGAACAAGCTCGCGAAGGGAGCACCCTTCCACGCGGTGCCCGTGTACGGTGGCGTTCCCTACGACGCACAACTCGCGGCGCTTCGCGATCCCAAGACGACGTGCGCCGTCGCCACGACCGGCCGCCTTCTTGACCTCCTAGCCAAGAAACAAGTCCTCCTCAACGACGTGCGCTTCGTCGTCATCGACGAGGCCGACCGCATGCTGGACCTCGGATTCCTCCCCGAGGTCGAGCGCGTCCTCAAGCTTATCCCGGGTGGGCGCCAGACCGCACTCTTCACGGCCACGCTGCCCAAGAAGGTCGCCATGCTAGCGCACCGCTACATGGCACACCCCCGCGACATCGAAGTGGGACGCGTCACGCCCGAGACGGCGGAGCACTACCGCCTTGACATCACGTCCGAGAACAAGCTGAACGCGCTCGCCGCGCTCTTCGACAAGGAGAACCCCCGATGCGCCCTCGTCTTCACGCGCACGAAGGACGGCGCGGGCCGGCTCGCGCGGGAGTTGCGAGAGCGCGGTTTCCCCGCTGTCGAGTTCCACGGAGACCTCGACCAGACCCAGCGCGAGCAGGTCGTCGCGGACCTTCGGGCGGGGAACGCGCGTTACGTCATCGCGACGGACGTCGCCGCCCGGGGACTGGACTTCGATGATATCACGCACGTCGTGAACTACGACGTTCCCGAAGAGGCCGATTCGTACGTTCACCGCGCGGGACGCACGGCGCGCGCTGGCCGCGCCGGCCGCGTCTTCACGTTGGTCACCGAGAACGACGGCGCGCACGCCAAGGCCGCCCAGATGGCGGCCAAGACGAAGCTCCTCCTTTACCCGCTCTTCGTGGACGGAAAGCCCCTCACGAGCGCGACGCCCACGGCAGCGAAGATCGGCATGGCCGGAGGCAACGCGCGCGGCGCGCTCCGCAAGCACAAGCCGACACCGGCCGCCAAGGTCAAACCCAAGCCGGAAGACAAGCAGCGACCCGCGCGAAGCGAGAAGCAGTTCGACTTGCCGCCGTCACGACGGGGACGACTGTGAGGCCTCAACCCACCGCAACCATGAAGTGCTCGCGGTGATGCTCGCCGCAGGATGCGGACCGCGCACATGAACGCCCCCGAGGCGAACTGATGGCGCGCCCTCTCGTGCAAGCCGAGGGCTTGACGAAGGCCTTTGGCGGCCGAGCGCTCTTCGACAACGCCCAGTTCCAAGTCGAGGAAGGCGAACGCGTCGCGCTCGTGGGCCGCAACGGCGCGGGCAAGACCACGCTCCTCAACTTGGTCGCAGGACGCGAATCGCCCGACCACGGAAGCGTTCGCGTGTGGCCGCACGCGAAGCTCATCGTCTTCACTCAGCACCAGGAGTTCACGCCAGGCGCGACGGCACGCGAAGTGCTCGCGGCCGGCTCCGAGGCTCCACCAGAGCTCATGGCGGAACTACGCGCGCTCGAAGAGCGCATCGCGGACCCAGCGCTCTACGAGTCCGGCGAGAGCGACGGCGTCCTCGCGCGCTACGGCGAGGTCCAGCGCGAAGTGCAGCTCGCGAAGTCAGCAAGCGCCGCGGCCAGCGACGCCAGCCCGCTCGTGGAAGAACTGGGCTTCACTGACGCGGACCTCGACCGGAAGGTCGCCTCGCTCTCCGGAGGCGAGCGCACTCGTCTCTTCCTCGCGCGCACACTCGCGCAAGCCGACCCCAGGAGCCTCCTCATCCTGGACGAGCCCACGAACCACCTGGACGTGGAGACGATCGAGTGGCTCGAAGAGTGGCTCACGACGCACGAAGGCACCGTGCTGATGGTCGCGCATGACCGCGCGTTCCTGGACAACGTGACGACACGCGTCCTCGCCATCGAGGAAGGGAAGGTCGCAAGCTATCCGGGAAACTACGAGGAGTTCGAGCGCGTCCGCACGGAGGACGCGACGCGCTTGGCCGCGCGGCGCGCGCGCGAACAGCGCGAGTTGGACCGGCAGAAGGCGGTCATTGAGCAGTTCAAGCACCAGAAGCGTTTCAACGGACAGATGGCCAGCCGCCTCACGTCGCTGGAAAAGTACCGCGCTGCCATCGACAAGACACCAGACCCGTTGATGGAGAAAGTGCAGATGGCTCTCGGGTTCCCCGAGTCCTTCAAGTCCAGCAACGATTGCATCCGCGTCCGCGGGCTCGGCAAGAAGTTCGGCGATCGCCTCCTCTTCTACGACCTCAACCTCGATATCAACAAGGGGGACCGCGTGGGGCTCGTGGGCGCGAACGGCGCGGGCAAGACCACGCTCTTGCGCGTCCTCACGGGGCGCGAGAAGAAGGACGTCGGCAACATCGAGATCGCGCCCGGGGTACGCGGGTGCTACTACGCCCAGGGCGCAGAAGGGCTCGACGTGAAGCGCACGTTGCGCGAGGAACTTGCCGCCGCGAGGCCCGGCATCGCGGAGGAGGACACCCGCGCCTTGCTGGGCCGCTTCGGCTTCCGCGGCGAGGGGGACCTCGCGCGCAAAGTGCAAACGCTCTCGGGCGGCGAGCGCGCGCGCCTCGCCCTACTGAAGACCATCCTCACGCCCTCCAACCTCCTCATCCTGGACGAGCCCACGAACCACTTGGACCTGCAAAGCCGCGAGGCGCTCGCGGGCGCGCTGAATGCGTACAAGGGAACGTTGCTGGTCGTCTCGCATGACCGGTGGCTCATGGACTCCGTCATCAACAAGGTCGCGGTGCTCGGCCGCGGCCAGGTCAAGGTGTTCGCAGGCGACTTCACGACCGCGCGCGAGGCCGCCGCGATGGAGGGCTTCTCCACCGAGAAGCCGACCACGTACGTCGTCAAGAAGGGTTTCCGCGACTACGACGACAACGTCCGGCACGCGGTGGGGGCCCGGTTGATGCTGACCGAGGCCGAACTTGATGGCAAGCGGCTGTACAGGACGGCGCTGTCGATGGGGTGGATGGAGGCCGAATGACGATGCTCGTGAGCATCGACCCTGCCACCGAGATCGTCCTGAAGGAGTATCCCGAACACTCGCCGCGAGAGGTGGAGCAGCGCCTCGTCGCAGCACGCCGCGCGTTCGCCGCGTGGAGCACTCGAAGTATCGCGGAGCGTGGCCTCGTGCTGCATGAGGCCGCAGGGATCCTCGATCGCGATGCGAAGCATCACGCGAGCCTTATCACGTCGGAGATGGGGAAGCCCACGCGTGAAGCGCGCGCCGAGGTCCAAAAGTGCGCAACCGCCTTGAGATACGCAGCCCAGAACGCCGAGGCCAGCCTCGCGCCCCGGGAGCTGGATGCGCGCTGCACCATCGTGCACGAGCCCCTGGGCACGATACTCGGCGTGATGCCGTGGAACTTCCCTTACTGGCAAGCCGTGCGCTTCCTCGCGCCTGCGCTAATGGCGGGCAACGTCGCGCTCGTGAAACACGCAAGCAACGTGACGGGGTGCCTGCTCGCGCTGGAAGATGTCTTGCGTGAGGCGAACGCGCAGGAAGCGATGCAAGCGCTCCTTCTGTCCGCGAGCCACGTCGAGCGCGTGATCGTGGACGCACGCATCGCGGGCGTAAGCCTCACAGGAAGCGAAGCGGCTGGACGCGCCATCGGGCGCGCTGCCGGAGGCGCGCTCAAGCCAACGGTCCTCGAGCTTGGCGGAAGCGATCCCTTCCTCGTCATGCGGGACGCCGATGTCGCGAGCGCCGCACGTGAGGCTTCCCGCGCGCGCTGCGTGAACGGGGGCCAGAGCTGCATCGCCGCGAAACGGTTCATCGTTGCGCGCGACATCATCGATGATTTCACGGAGCACCTCGTGCACGAGATGCGATCACTGCGCGTGGGGGACCCCACATTGGAAGTGACCGACGTTGGGCCGCTCGCGAGAGGGGACTTACGCGACGCCGTCCACGCGCAGGTGACGCGCTCGGTGGCCATGGGGGCCCGGGTGCTGACTGGAGGGGCAGCGCGCGCTGGCCGCGGCTACTATTACGAGCCCACCGTGATGACGCAGGTCACCCGTTCCATGCCGGTGATGGAAGAGGAGGTCTTCGGCCCCGTGGCGCCGATCGTTCCGTTCGATGACGAGAACGAGGCCGTGGAGATCGCGAACGCCACTCCATACGGGCTGGGTGCCAGCATCTGGACGCGCGACGCGCAGAAGGGATGCACACTCGCTCCACGCATCCACGCGGGCATGACGTTCGTCAATGACCAGGTCCGATCCTCGCCGGAGCGCCCGTTTGGAGGCGTCAAGGCGAGCGGCTTCGGACGGGAGCTGGGTGACGAAGGCTTCCGCGCGTTCGTGAACGTGAGAACTATCGTGGGATAGAACGCGCGGTCGCAGACAAAGGTGCGAGCAGGAGAGGGACCGCTTGCTCCTTCACCAGGCGACCGGGGGCCGGCCCCCGATGCCAAACATCATTCATCCAGAGGACCAAGGACGTTCATGCACGCGCTCCTCACGCAGACGCTTGGCGGTTGGGTCTGCACCTGCGGACACGTTGTCCAGAACGAGGCAGCCATGAAGGAGCACATCGCGCAAGCCAACGCGGTGGTCAACGACGCGGGCAGCGCCAAGCAAAGGCCGCCCGCGCACCCGCGCGTCGAGCGGGAGCTCGTGGGCCGCAAGGGAGCGCAGCGCACGCTCGACCCGCGGGCGGTCCTCCGAGACCAGGCCGAGCGCGCCGCAAAGGCTGCCGCGGAGGCGGAGGAGCACCGCAGGCGCACGCGGCCGCGGCATTGACCCAACCGGGGTTCGGGTCCTACGAAGCTTCGATCCGCCCTGCCGAGCAGGCCGGCGCGCCGATCACCGTGCTCACGGGCGCAGAAGTGAAGGACGTTCTCGTGGACGCAGCTGGCAGCGTCACTGGCGCGCTCATCGGAACGGCCGAGGGCCGCATCGACGTCGCGCTCGCACCCATCGTCGTCGTGGCCGGAGGCTGGTACAAGCCGACCGAGCCGTCGTGCGCGACATGACGAACTTTGCCGCCGACGTGTACGAGCAAGGACTTGGCGCGCGCACCGTGCTCAGAGTCAACGTGCCCAACCCCGTCCATTCGCACCACCAATTCGGGACATGCGTCAATGGCCTATTCGTGTGCGACACGAGCATCATCCCCTCCGCACCCTTCGCCTTCCCGTCAGGAACGATGTTCGTGACGGTGAGACTCGCCGTGGAAGCGATCCTTGCGCGGATCCACGAGGCGGGGACCGTGCGGGCCATCTGACGAGTTCAACGGTCAGACGCCAAGGCTCAAGCCACCCACGCATTCGTGTCTTGGCGTGCGTGGCGCCGCACTCGTCCTCGTCATGGTACTCGCCGGCTGTGTTCAAGCCCCGACGGATGGCACTGCCCAGGACCCGCCAGTTGATAGCCCTCCGTCGCCTCTGGTCGCCGCCAGCGAAAACGCATCGAGCAGCACGGACCCATCGCCCCCGGCTGGAGAAGCGACGATCGAGAGCAAGATCACTCTCCTCGTGTCTGGCTCTCAACCTGCGAGCGATGACCGCCTCGGCGTCACGATCACGCTCCCGCCGGGCTACCGCGATCTCACGGTCAAACTGTCCTGGAACGCATCGTACCCCACGAACACACGCTTGGCCCTGCGCTTGCACGAGGCAGGAGTCCTTGACGAGGAGGGACGGGTGGCTGGCAGCTCCCGCCTGATCAATGAGGTCGCCGGCGAGTCCCCAGTCAACCTCAAGGTGGATGAAGCCGACCTTCCCCCAGGGACGTACGACGTGCACGCTTTCACGCCCGAAGACGATGCCACCGCCGTGATCCTCGACCAGCCCTTCACCATCCGCGCGAGTTGGGGCGGAGCGTCACGGTGACGGGGACAATCGATCGCGCAACGGCCGCGGGTGGAGTCCCGGGGCACACCTGAGGGATTGGTTCTCGATCTTGACCCAGGCGCGACCGCACGCGACGCGTCTGGCCGGCAAGAGGCGCTACGGTTGCCGGAGATCGACGTCGTGCCCGTCCGGTGTCCGCGTCCATGTGAAGCGACCTATCCCCATCGTACAAGGCCGGGCCAGCGAAACGATGGCCTTTCTTCTTCAGCCGCGCGAGCGTCGCGTCCAAATCCTCGACGCGGAGGTTCAGCATCATCGTCTGGCGGCCGTACGGCTCGGGCTCCACGTCCCCGCGCGGGGGCTCAGGCGCTTCTTCGCGCGCTGCGTGGACGGTCAGGATGCCTACCGAGCCGCCGGCTTGGAACATCGCCATGCCCCCTTCCCCTTGTGGCTCCATCTCGATGCCCAGCGCGTCGCACGCGACGACCCGGGGGCGCGCACGCGCTCACCTGCGGGCTTCGGAGAGCGTAAATCGTGTCGATATTCGATAGCGGGGAGTAGTTCTCGCGGCGAAAGGGCCGGTTTGTGGCCTGTTCCTTTGTTGCACGCGATCGCAAGTTCGGTGGCGGTCCACGCCGAAGCCGCCTCGCGGGCGGGTGCCCATGACGTTGCTGCGGGGGTCGAGCGCGGGCGCCTTGATTGCGGATCCTGCGCTGGGCCACGAGCCGGTCGCGTGGTGCGACTGGCAGCTCATGACCGTCCTATGGCCATATCAGGGAAGTCAGCTATATGAACCATACGCGAAACTTCCCCATATTATAAATAGGTCGATGTTCACCCCATAAGTCGGGAAGAACCGTATAAGAACCCCCGCGCAGACTTCCCGCAGCTTCAACAAGGAAGGATAGAGGATGGCGACCAAGCGACCAAGGACTGACATCCTCCTCGCCCGCCACTGGCTCACCCACCCGGGCGAAGCCGCGTACTCGGCCGCCGCCCACATGGGCATCGAGCGGCGAACGATCCAGGATGCCGCGGATCGGCTCCGTGAGAGGGTCGGCACCGATGAGCCGAGTCTCATCCGCTTCCTCCGGGAGAACCCCATCCCGCAGCGCAAGATGATCACGTTCCGGCATCCAGCCCCCAAGCGGTGGCTGAGGGAGACGCCCATCCACCACTTGCTCAGCGGGGAGGACGCGGCCGTCATCGACGGCTGGGACCTCGTCCCGCACCGGCACATGGCCTACATCGACCTGGACGACGTACAGCGCGCGGTGGACGAGATCCTCGACACCGGGGGCCGCGTGGCGGACGCGGAAGACGCGAACCTCACGCTCCGCGTGGGCGACGAGTGGCTCTACGAGGAGCCAAAGCGCTTCGTCGAGCGCGGCCAACGCATCATCGACTACCTCAGCAGCAAGAACGTCCAGTTCCTCCTCCAGCTGCGCAACCGCCTCCCGGGGGTCGAACTCTGACGCGCGCCTACTACCCGCGCGACGTGACCGAACGCACCTGACGCCGCGATCCATCCAGCGACATCTCGAACCCGTCACTTGCTTGGACGGACGTCAGGGAATGTGATGGTTTAGGGGCCAACAGTTAAGTCGGATGACGACATCAACGGGACGTGAAGCGCCCGGCCGGCTTCCGCGCGGACTTCCGCGCGTCCTGGGGCTTCATCTACAGCGCAGAAGACGAGGATGGTGCATGGGTCGTGCTCGCGGGTTGGCCTGACGTGAAGATCGACAACAAGCACCGCGATGGCCGACCGCACCTCCACGCTGATGGCATCGACGGGAACGATCGGCGCGACCTCCGACCGAGACTGACGAGGGCTGCGGCGGTTCGCGCCGTTCGCAAACAGCTCGAGGGCTCGGGTCACATCGACCCGGACGCACTCGCGGAGGGCCTCTCATGAGGATCACCGTGACCCGAGCGACGACCGCGGGCGAGATCGTCCAGCACGTCCACGAGATGTACGGAAGCGAAGCGGACCTGCGTAAGCGCCTGAAGACCCACAAGCGCGACGCGGCGGCGCTCATCGCGCTCCACAACCTGCGCGAGTACGCGGACGCAAGCCCCCAGAAGCGGATCACGGAGACGCGTGAGGTCGTCGTGCCGGACGATCGGCTCGACCTCCTCACGGGAGCCCGACTCCATCTGCTCCTCTCACTCAAGCGCGAACGCGGTGCGGTCAAGGGAGTCCGCCGCCTTGCCGAGCTTGCCGAGCGGGACGTGAAGAACGTGAGCGAGGACCTGCGCGTTCTGCAAGAGCTCGGACTCGTCGAGATCGACCACGAAGGCCGCGGGCGGCCGAGCACGATCCGTCTCTCGGGCGACACGATGAGCCTGCACCTCATCGAAGACGGCGCGCAGACGTGACGAACGCGCCAACGCACGCCATGTCACGTTTGCTATCCAATCCTTATCCCGAGACAGCCCTTGCTCCCTATTGCAAGAATCAAGAAACAGCGACCAGGCGCTAAGCGACCGGGCACCCAGGCACCGTCAGTGCGCACTCTCGTACATGTTTGATAGCGGGGAGTAGATTTGAACTACTGATCTACGGGTTATGAGCCCGTCGGGATTTCCTGGCTACCCCACCCCGCTGGTTGGCGAATGCTTGGCTCGTTTTGTTCTCGGTCCCGGTGAGCCCGTCGGGACCGAACGCAGTGAGGCGCGGACGCGAGGGCCGATTGGCCCGGTCGCCCGCAGGCGACGCGTCCAGCGTTTCCTGGCTACCCCACCCCGCTGGTTGGCGATTGCTTGGCTCGTTTTGTTCTCGGTCCCGGTGAGCCCGTCGGGACTGGGGCAGAGGCGCGGCTATCCTGCATGCCCGAGATAAGCATTTGGGTCTCCACGGGCTTGTGTAGAGTCCAGGAATTGTTTCCGGGCTCGACTTATCAAGCGGCTCCGCTTTCCGACTTCAGAGAAGCGACCCGAGGCCCCAGAGGAGACCGAGGTTCCCGAATCCGTCGCGTGTTCTGGGCGCTCGGGCGGCTCGTTCTCGGTCAAGCCCGGCGCTTGGCTCGGACCGCATCGCGGAACGATAGCGCGAGTGGCGGGATTGCCAGCGCGAGGCCCGCAACGAGGTACACGAACGCCCTGACTCCGGGACCGCCAACGCCCAGTTCGACGAGTGCGGCGACGCTGATGGTGCCGCCGAGGACTAGCAGGACCGACTTGCCCACGAGGGCTATGCTCTCCTTCGTCTCGGCACGCACGAGCGCTCGGGAGCGCTGGCGTCACGAAAGCGTTTTGGTCGCTCACGCAGCGCACAGAGAGCGCCCGCCGTGGATGCCCGATTCACCAAAGGGTCCACGGAGGCCCATCAGGGCGTCGGCGTCAGCATCCACCGTCAGGTGGAAGGGCGAGCGGGTGGCGGTCACGACGCCCGCGACCACGAGAACGTACTCACCATCATCCGGCGCGACGAAGTGGAGCGACCGCGACGTCCCAAGCACGGGCCCAGAGCCGTACGCGTCGCACTGCGTCGGCGTGAGCGCCGAGCTCGCGCCGCAAGCGGCGTTCGACGCGTCGCACGGACGCTCAATGGAAAGCGAGAGCCGATTCGATGGGTTCGCCCACGAGAGCGCCGCGTCCAGCACGTCTCCCTCGTGGAGCACGAGCTCGAAGCGCGTCTGGTCCTGCACGAGGACGAGCGACGTGCCGACTCGGCCATCGAACGTGAATCGGGACGGTGAGGCACTTGTGAAGGGTGAGAGGAGGGCGAGGCCGACGAGCAGCGCAAAGAGGACGCGGGGCATCGCGCTATCGACGCGAAGCCCAGGGCATCTCTTCTTTGGTCACGTCGCTTTCGTGATGTCGTTGAAACCTAACGTTGATGGCAGGGGCGCTGGATGCCTGGCCATGCCAGGGAAGTTCTATGAGGACTTCGAGGTCGGCTCGATCATCCATCATGACAAGGGGCGCACCATCACTGAGGCGGACAACGTCCTCTTCTGCGCGCTCACCATGAACGACCAGCCGTTGCACCTTGACGCGGAGTACGCGAAGAAGACGCAGTTCGGGCAACGCGTCGTGAACGGCCTCCTGACGCTGTCCCTGAGCGTCGGTATGAGCGTGGGCGACCTCACGGCGGGTACGCTCGTCGCGAACCTCGGCTACTATGACGTCGAGCACACGAAGCCCGTGTTCCTCGGTGACACCATCCGCGTGCGAAGCGAAGTGCTATCGAAGCGCGAGACGTCGAAGCCCGGCCAGGGTCTCGTCGAGATCAAGCACGTCGTCACGAAGCAGGACGGCACGGAAGTGCTGACGTACAGGCGGAAGGCGCTCGTGCGTCATCGGCCGTAGCGCTCGCGGAGTTTCGCTTCTTCCCGCGCGACCGCGTCGGGCGCCCGGCCATACGCGTGCCACCCCTGGAAAGCGAGCCCCACGCCCCAGAAGAGCATGACCCACGCGGGCCAGAAGCCCCACGGCATGCCGCCGTCCGCGCTCGGCGAGCGATCACCGGAAAAGTACCAGATGACCACGAGCATCGCGTTCACGATGAGGAACGTCACGATGGAGTAGCGGAATCGGACGCGGGCGCGGGCCATGCGGCGGATATCGTCGTCAGCCAAGGAAGATGCAGTCATCGAGGCCAGGACGTCGTGCTCTGGCTTAGAATCTGCACCCATCCGTGGGAGCAGCCCGGCGCCATTGCGTTGAGCGTCTCCGACTTGCCACGCCAAGAACCGAAGACACCAAGAATGGGCCAACGCAACGAGAACAAGCCGCCCGAGCGCCCAGAGCACGCGACGCCGCCACACTCGCCACGAGCGCCATCGGCGTGGCCTGGTCGCCTACGAGCGAAGAAAGCCCTTTCGAAGTCGGTGGAGGTGCTGAGTCCCTCGTTCTGGTACGCGAAGGCGCGAAGACCGCGAAGGGCAGCATCCAGTTCCTTCGCGCGCTTCGCGGCTTCGCGTACAAGGAAGACCGTCCCGTCCGCGGCTCCGTGCTGGAGCGCGCGCTTCGCAGCGCGATGGACGTTGAACGGTTCGTCGGCATCTCCAAGAACGCGTCGCGTGCCCTCGTCGTCGCCATTGGGGTCATCGGAATCGGCGCTCTCTGGGGCTTCTCGGCCTTCGGCCACCAGTACGAGTGGCCTGGCCGCGAAGCGGTCTATAAGAGGTCAAGCGCGACCAGAGCAAGTTCCTGGAAGAAGGATGAAGGACACCTGGCGCCCCGACCTGTACGTCGTGGCAAGATATCTGGAAACGCTCTACGCGACTGATAGCACGTACACGAAACGGCAGCTCCAGATGGCCGTGCGACTCAATCACGACCTGTTCACGAAGTACCTCGCGTTCCTCGTGGAGCGTGGGCTCGTCCAGGTCGTCACGGACGGCGTTGGCCGGGAGACCGTGCGCGTGACGCCGCGCGGCCGAGACGCATACCATCGCTTCGTAGGTTGGGTGAAGGACCTCTTCGGGGACGTTGGGCAAAGCTGAAGCCTGGCCCCCACCGATGCCGCCCGCGTGACCGCTCCCGGCCCGGGCCCGCGCCCGCACCGCGTCCGTCGTTCCGTCATGTTCACGCCAGGCACGCAGCTCGACCGCGTGGCCAAGATGCTATCAGCCGGCACGGCGGACACGCTCATCATCGATTGGGAGGACGCCGTCGCGCCAGGCGACAAGGCGAAGGCCCGCCAAGCAACGCGCGACGCGTGGGCGAGCCTGCCAAAGAGCAGGAGCGAGCGCGTCATCCGCATCAACGGGCAGCAGACCGAGTGGCACAACCAGGACTTGGAAGCCGCAGTCGCGCTGGGTCCCGACGCCATCATGCTGCCCAAGGCCGAGCGGCCGCAGGAGCTCACCAAGATGGCGGACCTCATGTGGCAGTTCGAGTCCCAGAACGGGATCCGGCAGCAGCAGACGCGCTTGCTCGTCATCCTTGAGAGCGGCCGGGGCGTGTCCGACGCGCTCAACATCGCCGAGGCCACGAACCGTATCGACGCGCTCATCTTTGGCGCGGAGGATTACCAAGCTGACGTGGGGGGGCGGCGTCGGAAGGACAACATGGACGTCCTGTGGGCTCGCTCGCGCGTCGTCGCTGCCGCCGCGGCCGCTGGGCTGCACGCCATCGACCAGGTCTATATCGACTACAACGACCCGGCCGGACTCAAGGTCGAGTCGGAGCAGGCGCGGGACCTCGGTTACCGCGGCAAAATGGTCATCCATCCCAACCAGCTCCCCATCGTGAATGAAGCCTTCACGCCCAGCGTGCCCGAGATCCAGCGTGCCATCCTGATCTTGACCGCGGCCCAGGAGGCCGAGAAGGCGGGGCGGGGGGCCTTCGCGCTGGAGGGCAAGATGATCGATCGGCCACTCATCGAGCAAGCGAGGCTCGTCATCGAGATCGCGCGCGCTGCGGGCAGAGTGCAGTGAGAAGGCTCAAAGGCCACGCAACACCGAGAGCCGGCCGAGCACCACGCCTATCACGAGGAAGAGCGTGAGAACGCCGATCACCTTGAGGTGAGCGTCCCTCACACGCTTGCGGTCGATGCCCTCGCTTCCCATGAGTGCGAGGCCAGTCACGAGCAAGGTCCAAAGCAAGACAAGGACGGCCGCGGCCCACTCGCCAAGCAGCACGTACATGACGCCGAGGACGCGGCCCCCGAGCTGCACGAACACGACGCCCACAAGGCCCACGCCTCCTCCATAGAGGAAGTGCGATAGCTCCGTGTTCTTCGCGCGGGGAAGCCACTTGGGTAGCGCCGCGCCCTGGGGCTTTGCTGTCACGAAGAGCGCTAGGCCAAAGGCCGCGCCGAGGATGACGAAGCCCACCCACTGCACCAGCGGCGCGCCCAGGACGTCCACGCTGACACACCGCGCCTGCGCCGCTTAACGCACGCGCTCGAACGCGTGCACCCACACGCTGTCGGTGGCGCGCCAGGCACGCGTCGGATGGTTCTCCACCCACGCACGCTCGAACTCCTCGGCCGAACCGAAGCCATCGCTGCGCCAGCACCGATCCCGCGCAAGCGCCAACGTCATCGCATCCACGGCGACGAGGCGAAAGAGCGTGCTCTCTATGAGGAACTCGTCACCGACCGTGCCGAACCGCTTCGTGCGGACGGTCGTCGTCTTCGTACCGGCGAGCACCGCCGGGCGCCACGTCGGTTGGAACGGGATCATGACGAGTGGCACGCGTGGTTCCGATGTGAGGGGGAACGCATGAACATGGTGAGTCGCTCAGGTCCACTTTCCGCCGTGCTCGCGTGCAGTCCGATGGGGATCGGAGGGGGCCCGGACCAGGCGGCAACCCGGTCCGGGCCATTTGAGAGGCAAACCCCCGGGGCCATATGGGGAGGCAGGAGATCGTTCGGGAGGGAACGGACCCCGGGGGTTTTGCTTGCCTCGTTAGGCAACGGCTCTTCCCCCGGGACTTCCCGGGGGTTTCCAGACCCAAAGTCGCAGCGGTGGGCTATAGCCTGCGTTGAACACCCTTGGACGGTTCGGTGGCCCCGCGTGGGGGTTCCCCCCAGCGTTAAATGAGCGCGTCGCGCTCCCCGCGGCGTGGCAGTGGCGAACGCGCGACCCTCGCATCCCGTGCTCGCGCGCGTGCCGCACGTGCTCAGTGCGGCTCGCGTCGGCTTCACGTTCATCACATACTTCGCGGCGCTTCGAGGGGATAGGCCGCTTTTCGCCGTGCTAGTGCTGCTGTCCGTCCTCACGGACATCCTGGACGGGCCCATCGCACGCGCGACGGGCAGCGCAAGCCGCTTCGGCGCGAACCTCGACAGCGCGGCGGACATGCTCTTCTACATCAGCTTGCCAGCTTGGGCGTTCATCTTCGACCCCGCGCTCGTCACGTCGAACCTGTCTCTTGTCATCACGTTTGGCGTGCTGTACGTGACGGCGAACTTGTTGTCCCACGCGACGTTTGGCGCGCTTGGCGTGCACAACCGTTTGTCCCGAGCGTCTGGGACTGCTGGCGTCGTGTTCACGTTCTACAGCATCGTCTGGGGCATCCGTCCGGCGTTGCTGTGGGGGCTCCTGTTCATCCTTGTCGCTGACCTTGCGCAACGATACGGTGCGGTCTTCAGGCACTGGATGAGCAAGAAGGCCTGACGTTTGAGCATCAGCGATACGTGACGTTGTAGCCGATGACGTGACTGCCCGACCAGACCGGCTCTTTCGCGAGCGGTTGCACGTTGGGGTGCGTGATCTGCCAATCCGCGTAGGCGGCGTCCACACGCGCTGGATCCCAACCGATGGCCGCGTCGAAACGGGCAGGATCGAATCCGACGTAGTCCGTGTGCGAGCCGTCACTGTTGTCTTGTGTTGTCGCGAGGAACGCGTTGGGTGAGTCCGTGGCGGCGTCGTTGCTGTGGGCAGCCCACATGATGGCGCCGACACCCGCGAGGAGGAGCGCTATGCCAGCGATGCCGCCGACGAACCTTACGCTCCAGCTTGGCGCGTTGGGGTCGTTGATGAGCTTGTATGTCTTCACGAGCTCGTGGATCCGCGTCGGCACGGCACACGACTCTCTCGGCTGCTGGTCTTGAACCTTTGGAGAGGGGAAATGCAGAAGACATCCGCTCACGCCTCTTGGTCGCGTGGCAAGCGTCGCGAAGGCCCAGCGCCATGACGGCGTCGAGCGCTTCCAGATGGCGCACGCCGTCGCGGGGAAGCCGGTCTATTGGGTGAGCGTGTACCGCGTTGGCGATGTTCTCGTGGACTCTGGTTGCGCGTGGGCACGGCCACACCTCCAGAAGTACCTCTCAGAGAACCCCGTGCACACCGTGCTCACGACGCATGAGCACGAGGATCACGTGGGCAATCACGCGGTCTTGCGCGATATGGAGGTCTTTGCGCCCCGCCGCGCGATCGAGATCCTTGACGCGGGGGCCCCGCGCTTGCCGCTCTACCGCTGGCTCGCGTGGGGCAGCCACGGCGTCGCGCACGGCGTGAAGCCATTGGGCGAAGCAGTGACGGCGAACGGTCGCCGCTTCCGCGTCATGCACACCCCCGGCCACAGCGCCGACCACGTCGTGTTCATCGACGATGACGCAAGCGCCGTTTTCACGGGCGACGCGTACATGGGCAAGCTGAGGGCCGTCAGGGCGAAGGAGGACGTGCCCCTCCAGATGGAGAGCGTGCGACGCATCGCCGAGTTGGACCTTGCAGTGCTCTACCCTGCCCACGGCCCCGTGCTTGAGCGGCCCCGGGCGAAGCTCATCGAGACCGCAGACCATTTCGACGCGCTCCGCGAGAAGGCATTGCGTCTTGCCCAGAAGGGCCGCTCGCCACGCCGCATCCGCCAGGACCTATTGGGGAGCGAGCCGTGGCTCACTTGGTATTCGCTTGGAGCGTTCAGTGCAGAGAACCTGGTGAGAAGCCTGCTGGGGACACCTTCTTAAACGAGCCCCAACATCGCCCGCTCGACGGAAGCCGATGGCACGCATCTTCGTCGTTGACAATGGCGGCCAATGGACTCACCGCGAGTGGCGCGTCCTGAAGTACCTCGACGTGGACACCGAGATCGTGCCCAACACGACGCCTTGGGAGAAGCTCGCGGACCTCGACGGCCTCATGCTTTCTGGTGGCGCACCGCGCGTTGGCCTCGAGCATACGCTTGGCGCTTGTGGCGACTACCTGAAGAACGCGCCCTACCCTATCCTCGGCATCTGTGCGGGCGAGCAGTTGATGGCCACGCACTATGGCGGCAAGGTCGCCCCAGGCAAGGTGCCCGAGTTCGGCAAGACCGAGCTCATCCTCGACGATGTCAAAGGCGGCACGATCCTCGCGGGTCTGCCAGAGAAGAGCATAGTCTGGGAATCGCACAATGACGAGGTCGTCACCGTGCCTCCACGCTTCAACCTCGTCGCACACAGCCTCAACTGCCCCGTGCAGACGATCGAGCACGAGTCCCTTCCTCGCTACGGCCTCCAATTCCACCCCGAGGTCGAGCACACGCAGTTCGGCGAGCGCATCTTCCGCAACTTCATCGACGCCTGCCGCAAGTGAGCCAACATGGCCATCCCGCCGCCTGAGCAACTCCTCGCAGAAACGGGGCTCTGGGCGTACCTCATCATCGCCATCGTGATGCTTGGCGAGGCCATCCCACTCGTGGGAGCCATGATCCCCGCGCAACTCTTCCTCCTTGGCGCCGGTTTCCTCGTGGCGCAGCACGAGCTTGGTGGCATCCGGGTGATCGTCGTCGCCTTCCTGGGGCTCTTCGTCGCCGACGTCATCTCGTTCCGCCTTGGGCATCGGTACGGCAACACCCTGATCGACAAGCTGCCAACGGCGTTCTCGAAGCGCGCGCGGAGCCTAAGCGAAGGCCTCGCGACGCACTTGGGCAAGACGATGATCGTCGGGAAGTTCCTCGGCCCAGCACGAGCCCTCACACCGCCCCTTGCTGGTGCAGCGCACGTGGGGTGGCTCCGTTTCCTCTTCTTCGAGTCGATCGGGGCCTTCGTGTGGGTCGTCATCACCACTGCGCTTGGCTTCTTCTTCGGGCGACTTTACGTACGGATCGAGCACATGCTCGGCCGCGGCTCGCTCGTGCTCGTGCTGGTCGCAGTTGTGGCGTACCTTGGCATCATGCGCTTCCGCGCAGCCAAGCTGGCTGACAGGCTGCAAGAGGAACCGCCGCCCCCGCCACTCCCGTAGGAGGATACCTTTTTGGGGACGCCG
>JBAZZN010000014.1:0-18752 GCA_041658815.1 Thermoplasmatota archaeon | reverse complement strand
CCTACAACGGCGGCTTATTCCGCCAAGCCGACCCCACCACCGGCACCAAAGAGTTCCTCGCCACCAAGCGCGTCGGCGATGCTGACATGGCCGAAGCCATCGACCTCCTCGCCCGCGGCGCCGGCCAAACGCAAGGCGAAGGCTTCGTCGACTACACGAGCCTCGAAGCCCAACAACTCGGCACGCTCTACGAAGGACTCCTCGAATACCAAGTCGGCTACGCCGCGGCCGAAGACCACGTCGCAGCCGGCGAAGGCGAACGCTGGATCCCCGAGAGTCAACACACCGGCGCGAAGGTGACTGACCTTGCCCGCCGCGCGCCCGTGGGCACGTTCTTTCTGCAGACCGACAAGGGCGAGCGCCACAGCACGGGCAGCTACTACACGCCTGACTTCATCGTCCAAGAGATCGTGCAGAAGACCATCACGCCCGTCCTCGAACGCCGACTCACCACGGCGCGCGAGCACGGCAAGAGCCTCCGCGAGACCGTCCTCCACTTTCGCGTTCTCGACCCCGCGATGGGTAGCGGCCACTTCCTCGTGGGTGTCGTGGACTACCTCACGCCCAAGCTCATCGAAGCCGTCGAAGAAGACAAGGCCGCCGGCCGCATGCCCGCCGAAGCGCACTACTCGACCGAGGACGCGCGCCGCGACATCGTTAGCCACTGCGTCTACGGCGTGGACCTCAACCCTATGGCCGTCGAGCTTGCCAAGGTCACGCTTTGGCTCCACACGCTCGCCCGCGGCAAGCCCCTCACCTTCCTCGACCACCGCCTCAAGGTCGGCAACAGCCTCCTGGGCGCCAATGTGCGTCGCCTCAGCCGATACCCTGCACCCGAGATCCAAGAGCGATGGGCTGGCGAAGTCGCAGCCGCACGCGAAGAACGCGCGGAGCAACGTTTCGAAGAAGCTGGGTTCCCCACGCTCTTCCTCGAAAAGATCACAGGCCGCATCGCCAAGATCGACGCGCTCCGCGATGACAAGATCGAGGACGTCAAACAGAAGGAGAAGATCTACCGCGAGCTCCGCGCGAGTCCCGAATTCCAAAAGATCCGAGCCATTTGCGACATCTGGAGCGCCGCTTGGTTCGGCACATGGGCCACACTTGACCCGGTGAAGGGCGTCGGCGGCAACTACACGGACCTCATGTGGGCCCTCAGCGGACGCATGAGCGATGACGAATGGGGCTGGAAGTCACGCCGCGCGAACCTCGAAGGCATCCGCAAGCTCGCAAAGCGGAAGGGCTTCTTCCACTGGGAATTCGAGTTCCCTGAGGTCTTCTTCCCCGACGGTCAACTGCGCGACGACGCCGGCTTCGACGCCGTCGTCGGAAACCCGCCCTACCTGAACATCGAGACGCTCTACAGCGCCGACCCCGAAGCCCCACCCGTCTTCGAGAAGCTCTACGAGACCGCCGGGGAAGGACGCTACGACATCTACGTCATGTTCGTAGAACGCGGCCTCGAAAAGCTCCGACCCGACGGCGAGTTCGGCTACATCATGCCCAACAAGTGGTTCAAAGGCGAGTTCGGCCGACCGCTGCGGAGCCTGCTCGCCCGCCAGAAACATGTTCGGGAGATCACCGATTGGCGCAACTACTACACGCTCTTCCCCGGAGCTATTACCTTCGTCGCACTCCTGTATCTCTCTCGCCTCAAGCAGGAGCAATTCCGCTACGTCGCATTCCCCAGTCTAATCGCGACAACCCCCGTGGAAGTCGCCGAGCGGCGCCTCCGAGAAGCGTCACACCAAGAGGCTGTTCGCGGCAAAGATATCATTGTCGGAGAAATCCCAGCCTCGCGGTTCTCGGCGAAACCGTGGAACTTCGCGACGGGCGACGCACACGAACTCCTCGCCCGCCTCAAGGTGCTGCCTCACCTCGGCTCGATCGCCGACGTATTCGAAGGCGTAACGACCGCGTCGGTCCCGGTCTACGTACTCCAGCGCGGAGCGCACGATGCTAGTCGTGGCAGCGTGAGAGCTTGGTCTGACGCGATAGAGGGTTACGTCGAGCTTGAGGCAGGCATAGTTCGCCCTGTCCTCAAGGGCAAGGACATCTACCGTTGGCGCAGGTTCTACGACGAGGACATCATCCTCTGGCCCTATCGCCCTGCCAAGGGACGATCCGGGAGCGACTCCTTCGAGCTGCTGCCACGGGAGACGATGGAGCGGGAGTATCCGAAGGCCTGGGCGTACCTCAACGACTCGCGCGTGCGCACGGTCCTCGAATCCCGCGAGCCCGACAAGAAAACAGGGGTCGGACGATTCGCAGGCAAGGCGGACTGGTACGCCTTCTCGTATCCCAAGTCGATGACGCGGTTCGGCACGCCCAAGGTTGTTCTCCCCGACGCGGCGAGCCAAGGTGACGCCGCATGGGACCCCATCGGAGCCGTCGTTGTCGATACAGCATACGGAGTCGTCCCCGCGAGCGGTTCGAAGTGGAACATCTTCGCGATCCAGGCGCTGCTGAACAACCACCTGCTGACGTTCTTCGTCCGTGAGATGGGGTCTCCCTTGAAGGACGGTTTCTACCGTTTCAAGACAAGATACGTCGAACCGTTTCCAGTTCCCGAGGTCTCTTGGCCCGCGGACGACCAGCACGAACACGGAGTCTACGGCGAGATCGTCAGTGCTATCGAAGCCGGACGCCCTGCGGATACGTTGCTTGCCCTCGTTGAGTCATCTGTCAACGAAAGTCGCCTCGATATCGTACATGATATCCTTGCCGAGATGGGACGACGGCTGAACGAACACCACGAAGTGAACCTCACCGAGACGAAGGCCTTCCTTCGCTGGTTCCAGCGGACGTTCATGCTGCCAGAGGCGCGCTTCGACGACTTCGCTGGCAAGACGAAGCTGCAGCGCTATGCCGAGTTCTCCCTCGACGAGATCCTCGAGGTCGCGCGCAAGAACAAGAAATACCTCCGCGTGAAGCCTACCGAGCGCGCCTTCCAAGAGGAGTTCGAGCGCGAGTTCAACGCGAGCGTCGCCAAGCAACGCCCCCGCTTCGAAGCCGCGCGCCGCCTGGAGCCGGTCGTCGAGGAGATCGTCTACCGCATGTACGGGCTCACAGCCGAGGAGCGCGCCGTCGTCGAGGAAGCGGCGGCGGCGATCCAATATAAGTGAGGACCACACGACGGGACGGAATGCCAAAGCTCGCGGTCTCAGGAACTTCCGTTCTTGGTGGCGGGCTGTTCAGAGCCGTCCACTCGGGAACCGTCGATGACCGTCACAGTCCGCACATCTTCTGCTTGGAGAAGTATGCTGCGCCCAAGAGAAACGCCCGAGAGGTTGCCCTGTGCGTCTCGTTCGACTAGCGCCGGCTTGACGAGGACGATGGCGTCGGGTTCTCCATCGTCCTGTTGGCTGCGCCGTCGCAGGAACCCTCCGATGAGGCGACCGTCCTTCGATTCGACGATGACTGGGTTGTCGAGATTCTCGCCGAGGTACGCGTCCCACACACTCAGGCTCTGGACCGTCTGTCCTGTCAGTTTCTTGCGGATTCGGTGGAACGCGTAACGGACGGGATTCAAATCCTCCAGGAGGGCAGCAAGCAGGCTCGCCGCGATGACGAGTGCAAGGAACTCAAGAGCCGTGCGAATTGGATGGTCGAGGATGAACTGAACGATCTCGACCCCGTTCGTGAGATTGTTCCACGCGAGAAAGAACAGCCCGAGGAACCCACTCGTCAGCAGGCTAGCGAGCGTGACGAAGAGAGGGTTTTCGCTCAGGCGTCGCCCTCGGAAGTTCGCGACGAGATAGAGAACAAGGAAGCCGGGCGCGATGAGGGCCAGCGCGGGGATGAGGTCGCCGACAGAGGGCGGCAGTATGTCGCTGGCTGCCATGGGATCTTAGTTCTTCTTTGGTTTGGTGACGGGAAATGGGAGTTCGGCCTTCACCGGCTTGTTGCTCCCGACGCTCTTCTTGAGACTCCCGAACTCGCGCTGCGTCATGTTGTTCTCAGTGAGGGACCACGGTATATAGCTCTTTACTCGTCGCTCTCCGGGACCTTGGGCTTCGCCACGGGAAAAGCGAGGTCCCCAACGACGGGACGCGATGAGACGACGCTCTTCTCGACGATCTCGATGAAGGGAAGTTCTGCTTTCACAGGCAGAATCGAAGCAGCGCTGTCACCGTGAGCGTGGCGTGATGGCTTCCGAGGTGAGTCATCCATTCGCTGACGTGATCTCGTCTGACGCTCTTGTCCTTGCGCCCCAGTGGGCCGAAAGCACGCGTCGCCCGATGGGACGGTACTGAGGTTCTGGCCCCGAGCGAAACCGTCAGCGGCTCGGGTCATCGGGTTGTCCTGCGTGTGGGGCTCGTTGGTCAAGACCTGGCCGGCGCGCCCAGCATCGGCGCGGCGCTCAGCAGCCCCGGCCCGCTCGTGAGCGTCGCTACCGTTGTCTGCGACAAGCGCGTGGCGGGGTCGCTCGCGCACTTGTGATAGCAGCCGTCCGTGTACGCGACATAAACGCGGCCTTGGCCGTCGCGCACCATGTCGAAGAAGTCGAGGAGGTTGCGGTCGGGGGTGCCGTCGCTGCCTCCGTTGTGCACGCGGCCGATGCTGATCGGGTTGTCGTCAGGCGTGAGTTGCTGCGTGACGAACGTCGCGCTGGGTCCGCCAATGGCGTCCAGCGAGTACGTGACATAGAGGTGCCAGCGCGCGTCCTTGGGGGCGTCGTCCGAGTTTGGCGTCTTCCAGGTTGACGTGTCCGCGGTGGTCGCGTAGTAGCCGAACGCGACGCGGCCCGCGTCGCCCGCGATGCTTACGGGTTCGAGGCTGGAAGTGATGCCAGGAGGCGAGATGTGGAACGCCGTGCCCCACGTCTTGCCCTTGTCCGTCGAGACGCTGCCGTACATCTTGGCGTCCTTGCCAGGCCATATGAGGTACGCGTTCCCTGCCGTGTCGAGCGCGATGCTGGGGTCATCGCCTGGCGTGGAGCGCCCCGCGCCGCCAGTCGCGATCGTGTGCTGCTCCCACGTTAGCCCGGAGTCGCGTGAGACGGCGACGACGGGCTCGTCGCACCCAGCCGCGGGCAGATAGACGATGCCGTCCTTGTCGGTCTTCATGTGGCCGTTGAGGCCGCCGCAGTGCGCTTGGTCGATGGCGATCACGCCACCAGCGAAGGTCATGCCTCCGTCGAGCGAGCGCGCGACGCCACTGTACGCGATGCCGTTCCACCCGTAATAGACGACGTTCGGGTAAACCGGCGGCATGAGTGGCACGCCCACGGGTTTGCCCGTCGTGAGCGTCTGGTGATCGTCTGCGGGGATGCCGCACGCTGCCGGGTTGTAGAGCCAACTCGCGCCCTGGTCATCGCTGAACGCGAGGTAAGAGCACGCCAGATAAAGGTGGTCGAGGAAGACGCGGCCCGTGTCCTGGTCCACCCACAAGAGGGGGTCGAGCGTCTTGGGGAAGTTCGCCGGCGGAGACACCATCTGCCACGTCGTGCCGTTGTCCTTCGAGCGGAACACGTCATTGGCGGAGACGACGTAGAGCGTGCCCTTCGCGTCCACGCCCATCGTGGGCTCCGCGCCGCTGTGCTTGACGTCGTTGATGGCCCACGTGGGCGAGCCGATCCCCGAAGGCACGGCGGTGGCGACGCCCGCACCAGTGAAGGCGACAAGTCCGCTCGTCGGCAGCAGCGTGAAGATGCCAGGGGGCGTGCTGGGCGGCGTCTGCGCGCAGCCGGCGAGGAAGACGGCGAGGAGGGCGAGGACGAGGACGCGCACGAGCGGCACTCGCCTGGTGACGGATTTGACCTTTGTGGATGTAGCGTTCTGAGCCGGGGGGGATGATGCCTCGCCGAGGCTCAAGCCCGCTCCACAGGCAATCTTTATGGTCCCCCCGAACCATACTTAGTCTTGACATAACATGACGAGAGCGAAGGTCGTCAAGCTCAATTCGAGCCTTTACGTGAATGTGCCCGCGGATGAGGCCCGCCGCCTCGGCTTGCAAGAGGGCCAGATCGTCGAGGTGGATGTCAGACCCCTCGGAGCCACCGTGGGTGAGATCATGGAGCTACGAGGAAAGTACAAGGGCAAGATCCCGAAGGTGTCCGACCGGGAGTTGTGGGGCGAGGAGTGGGGCGGAGCGTAGGCCAAGATGACTCCGTCACCCGCGACGCCCAAGGCCGATTGCGTGCTCGACACGAGCGCGTGGGTCGCCCTCTTCAACGATGAACCCGCCGCAGCGGCGCTGGCCGCGGCACAAGGGGAAGGCCGAACCGTCACGACGCCCATCGTCCTCGCGGAAGTCGCGGCACTCGAAGCTCTCGGGCGCTTGCGCGGGGCGAGCTTGGTGAACGACGTTGAGAAACGCTCCCGCTTCGAACCGCTCACGCGCGAGGACGCCATCGAAGGCGCGCGCACTTACGCACGACTACGGAAGACCGGCCGCTCGAAGATCGGTCTCGCCGACGCCCTCATCTACGCGACCGCGCGCCGCGTCGGTGCGACCCTCATCACATTGGACACCGATCTGACCGGAGAAGCTGGGGTCACCGTCCTGGCGCAAGACCGCAAAGCGCGCTGATGCGTGCTTTTCGTCCTATCGAGAACCGGGTCCCTTTACAGCGATCCCTCGGCCCCTGTTCCCGACTTTGCCCAAGTGCACCGCGAGCTGCTCAGGGTCGCTGAGCGCCTTCTCGTCAGGTGTCGCTTCGGGGAATCGTTTGAGCACGCGGTAGTACGTGTCGCGCTGCGCGGGCACAAAGCCGCACTCGCGCAAGTACTGCCTCGCGTGGCCTGGCGTCATCCCAAAGAGCGTGCCAGCCGCCGAGATGACGTTCTCTTCCATGAGCACGCCGCCCCAGTCGTCCGCGCCGCACTTGAGAGCGACTTGCGCTATCTTGGGCCCTTCCGTGACCCAGCCGGCTTGGATGTGCGCGAAGTTGTCGAGGTAAAGCCGCGACAACGCGATGACGCGGAGGTACTCGTCTGCGCCTGCCGATGGGTGCTTGAGCCTCGTGGAGCCATCGGTCTGGAACGTCCACGGGATGAACGCCGTGAATCCCTTGGTGTGGTAGTTGGGCTTCCGCCCGCCCGAGCGGTCCTGCAATGCGCGGACCTTGTCCAGGTGCTCCACGCGGTCGGCCCACGTTTCGCCCATGCCGAACATCATGGTGGCCGTGCTCGTCATGCCAAGCTTGTGGAACTCCTCGTGGATCTCGAGGTACTGCGCGGCCTTAGTCTTCAGTGGCGAGACGCGGTCGCGCACGCGGTCCACGAGGATCTCCATCCCGCCGCCAGGCAGCGACTTGAGCCCAGCCGCGCGCAGGCGCTCGATGGTCTCGCGGAACGATAGCCCGTTCTGGTGTGCGTAGAACTCGATCTCGGTCGCGGTGAGCGAGTGGATGTCCATCTGTGGGTACTTCTCGCGCACCGCTCGGAACAACTGCTCCAGGAACTCGAGGGGCAAGGCCGGATTGAGCCCGCCTTGGAGGAGGACCTGCGTGCCGCCTTGCGCGGCGAGCGGCTCTATCTTCTCGAGTACCTGGTGGATGGTGAGCGTGTACGCGTCCTTCTCCTTTCCAGTGCGGTAGAAGCCGCAGAAGTCGCAAAGGACGTTGCAGACGTTGGTGTAGTTGATGTTGCGGTCCACGACGTACGTGGCCGTGTCAGCGGGCGTGACGGCTTCCCGACGGCGGTTCGCGGCGCCAGCCAACTCGAGAAGGGGCGCTTTGGCGATGGCGACGCCTTCCTCGGGCGTGAGGCGCCCTCCCTCGGCTGCTCGTTCAAGGAGGCGGTTGATATCGCTCACGCACGCACCTGCATGGGCGCAAGCGCAGGCACGCGAGGGATCTCGCCGAGTTCCGCGGCCAGCTCGTAGTAGCGGCGCAGGCCCGCGAGCTTGGGCTCGTCCAGGTCATAGTTGAGGTCGCGGAAGTAGCGCGACATGTAGTCACGGCTGAGGAAGAGCTTCTTTCGTGCGTGCTCGACCACGTCGCTGCGGTGAGAGCGGCCCCACGCTTTGCCAGCGAGGAGGGCTTGGTGGGCGGCGGCGACTCCCGCGGCGTTCTCCTGGATGCTTTCCTTGCGGGCTGCCCACACGGCGAACACCATGGGCGTGCCAGTCCAGCGCGTCCATTCATCCCCCAGGTCCACGCGGCCCAGGTTGGGGTACGCGAGGGCGCCGCGCATGGCGGAGTCCCCGATGAGGAGCGCGCCTTGCGTCTTGCCGTCCAAGACGTCCTCGGGGTCGCCAGCCCCTCTCGCGAGGCTCGCTTGCAGCTTGAAGCGCTTCTCGAGGAGGATGCGCAGGAGCACGACGCTCGTGGCGCTCTCGCCAGTCACGCTCACGGTGCCGCCGCGTAGCGACTCGATCGCATTGCGGTAGAACAGGCAGACGCTGTGCACGAATCCCGTGCTGTTGATGCTGAGGTCTGGCAGCAGGACCAACTCGTCAGCATGCTGCGCGTAGTGGATGCTGCTCACTGGGCTGATATCAAGCTCGCCGCGGCTGAGCATCTCGTTGAGGGTGGTTGGCGGTGCCTTGTGCAAGCGCATGCCAGGCGGGAGCGGGACCGCGCCTGACTCCAGCCCGAGGTAGATCGGCAGCGAGTTGAGGTAGTCGATGTAGCCGACACTGACGGGATTCACGACGCAGCCTCCATTCGGGGCTCGACGCGATGATAGCTACCGAAAGCATACTCGGGCGTGAAGCCGGCGCTCGTGATGAGCGGCGTGAGGTCCTCCTTCTTGACGAATGCCCACGTCTTGCCGCCAGCGGCTTCGAGGATGCGCTCCTCGAACGCGGCACCCCCTATGTCATCGACGCCGAAGTTGAGCGCGACTTGTGCCAGGGGCTTGCCGATGGTGACCCACGGGATCTTGATGTGGTCCACGTTGTCCAGATACAAGCGAGCGATGGTGAGCATGCGCAGGGTGTCGAACGCGCTTGGGCCTGGCGCGCCCGTTTTGGCGTGCAGCTCTGTGTTCTCGGGGTTCCACGCGAGCGCCACGAACGCACCAAAACCTCGCGTCTTGTCCTGCGTTTCCCGGATGCGGCGCAGGTGGTCCACGCGCTCGGACGTCGTCTCCACGTGCCCGTAAAGGATGCTGACGTTAGTGGGGATGCCGAGTGCGTGCGCGTCCTCGTGCACTTGCAGGAAGCGGTCGCCTGCGATCTTCGTCGCCAGCATGCGTTTCCTCGCTTCGGGGTGGAAGACCTCGGCGCCGCCGCCTGGCATGCTATCGAGGCCTGCTGCCTGGAGGCGACGCAGTGTGTCGGTGATGGACAGCTTCTCGCGCCTGGCGATGAAGTCCACTTCCACGCCGGTCATGCCCTGGATGTGCGTGCCGGGCGCGACTTGCTTCAGGCGCCGGAACATCTCTTCGAAATATGGGAGGTCGCACTCGGGCGTGAGCCCGCCAACGACGTGCCACTCGTTCACGCCAGCGCGGAAGGCAGCCTTGGCCTTCTCCTCGATCTCGTCGATCGTCATGAGGTACGCGTCCTTGGCGCCGCTCTTCGCGTAGAACGCGCAGAAGCCGCAGTCGGCCGCGCAGATGTTCGTGTGGTTCACGTTGAGGTCCGTACGCGTATAGACCTTCATGCCGTGGCGCTTCACGCGCTCGCGGTGGGCGAGCGTGCCAAGTTTCGTGACATCGGTCACGCCGAAGAGCTCGATGGCATCATCATCCGTGATGCGTTCGCCACGGGAGAGCTTGGCACTGACGCGGTCGAGGATGGCCTGGGCCATGGCGGTGGGCCATCCGGGGGGTCCTCTTTAAGCATATCACCCTCGGGGAAAGGGGGGTTCGGAGGGAAAACTCCGTGTAGGCGTTTGATTCCGAGCGCGCGCATGCCGAGCGTTGCAGTGGCGGTCAGTGCGCGTGCGCCGCTTCAGTGCTCGCGATGAGCGGCCCGGCCACGACCGGCAGTGCAGCGCGTACGAGTGCCTGCACTTGGAGGTCAAGCGAGCCGGAGGGCGCGGGCGTCCACGTCCAGTCCAGCCCATCGATGAGGTTCTCGCTTTGCGGCGCGTCGAGCGGCGCGACTCGGCACAGGCTGTCGGAGAGCACGAGGGCGGCTCCTGCGCGGATCCCGCGGCGCTTGGCCACCGCAAGCAGGGCTGCGGTCTCCATCTCGACGCAGTGCGCGCCGCGCGCGCGGAACGAGCGGGCCTTCTTCACTGTCTCGCGGTAGGGCGCGTCCGTCGTCCACGTCGTGCCACATTGGTACGACGCATGTTCCTCGGCCAGTGCGAGCTCTATCGCCTTGCGGACCGCGGGGTCCGCGTGGACCTCGTCTGGGGGACTGGGGGACTCGTCCAAGCCTGGCACGGGCGCCAGCCCGTCGAGGTAGCAGCGCGAGGCGCCGTCCTCGCCGATGGCGCGCTCGACCACGATGATGTCGCCCGACGAGAGGAGCGGATGCAGGATGCCCGCAAAGCCGATGCCGACGATGGCGTCCACGCCGCAAGCCGAGAGCTTGTCCGCCACGAGGGCCGCCGCTGGGGCGCCCATGCCGGGGTTCACGAGCGTGATGGGCTCGCCGCCCCACGTGCCCCGATAGAGCGAGGCCACGCCGGCCTTTAGGTCCGTGGGGCGAGCGCGGGTGAACTGCCGCGCGATCTCGAAGAGGGGGTCGCCCCAGGTGAAGAGCGCTCTGGAAGGGACGCTTCCGGGCGCCACTTGCGCGCCGCCGTGTTCGGCTCGGCGCTTGAGTCCCATGAGGGGAGTAAGGATCTCGCGGTCCTCGTCGGGCATTGGACGAGCACGCAACTGGGGCAGCCCACATAGACGTTCGGGTGAAGGCGGGCTTGACCGACATGGCGTCTCGCCGCTCCCAAGCTTCATGGACGGAGCCAGCATCGCGAGCGCATGCACCAACGCGAACTCGTCGTGGCGATGACGGGCGCCAGCGGCACGCCGTACGGCGTCCGCGCGCTCGAAGCGCTTGCCAAAGTGCCGGACATCAAGGTGCACCTCGTCCTCAGCCAAACGGCCGAGAAACTCCTCAAGTTCGAATCCGACACGGAAGTGGACGCGGTCCGCAAGCTCGCGCACGTGACGCACGCGAACGACGATTTCTTCGCTCCGATCGCGAGCGGCTCGCACCGCTTCATGGGCATGCTCGTGATCCCATGCAGCATGAAGCACGTTGGTCTCATGGCAGCCGGCATCGGGAGCGACCTCATCTCGCGCACGGCGGACGTGTGCCTCAAGGAGAAGCGCCCCCTCGTCCTCGTGCCCCGCGAGACGCCGCTCTCGCTCATCCACCTGCGCAACTTGACGACGCTCGCCGAGGCTGGCGCGCACATCGTGCCCGCCATGCCAGGCTACTACACGCACCCCAAGACTCTGGACGACATCGTGGATCACGTCGCGGGCAAGGCGCTCGACGCCCTGGGCGTAGAGCACGAGCTTTACCCTCGCTGGCGAGAGTAGTTCGTCTAGTCCAGCTTTCTTCCCAGCGGAACGCGCCTGCGCACCCAGATCCAGGCGAGGCCCGTCGCGAGCACGGTGCTGCCCCCCATGACGGCGATGTAAAGGAGAGGGTCCTCTATGTGGAGTTCGATCGGTGCCGCCGAGATGACCGTCGCGAGCGTGTTGGGCACGAGGACTGCCGTGCCGAGAACGGTGAGCCACGTCACGATGAACGCCATGCGGTTGTTGAGCGCGGTGAGCTGGTTGTTGTAGATGCCCTGCATCACTTCAAGCCCAGATGATAGCACTTCGCTCATGTGCTCGCTGAGGTTGATGTGGCGATGCACGTCATCGCCCAAGATGGCGACGCGCGCGAGAAGCGGCTCCTCGTCCGAGATGAGCTCCGCGTCACCGTGGCGCAAGTAATGGATGACGTCGAGGCTGCTCCAGAGCGCGTCGAGGTACGCGATGAGCGCGCGCTTCATCTGGTAGATCTCTTGCGCGACTCGCTTGCGGTCAGCGTTCTCCTTGACGAGCTCGCCACTCAGGCGCTCGCCGTTGTCCTCGATGGGGCGGATACCGTCGAAGTTGCGCTCGTTGTTCTCGTTCAACAGACGCGTGACAAGGATGGTGAGCTTGTCCTGCGTGGTAGAGTCATGTTTGAGCTTGCGCAGAGCCGTCTCGGCGTAGCGAGCGAACTTGCGGAACCGCGTCACGCGGCCCCGCTGGTACATCGTCACGACGAAGTTGCCCCGAAGGATCATGACGAGGTTCTCGGTCGTGACCTTCATTCCGTCCACGCGGATCATCGGGACGAGGAAGCCAAGCTCCGTGTCGCGGTCGTCGTAGGACGCCGTCTCGGGGTGCAGCAGCGCCTGCACCATGCCGACCGGGAAGCCCAGCGCGGCGGCGACCCGCTCGCCCTCCACCGCCAAGTCGTCCACCTCGACGTTGACCCACCCGATATCCGCGCCCAGTAGGGGCGCGAGCAGATCCGTTGGCTCGGCGGCGTCCGTCCTCGTCGCGCGGCCGTCCTTGAGGGCAACGACGAAGATCTCGCGGGCGCTCTCGCCTGGCATGCGGCATGGACGGCTGGTAGCGCTCAAAGCGTTTTGCCGCTAACACAAGACCGATGTGCGCCTCGCCATAACCACGCTTGAGCCCCCGGGAACCATTATGAAGGTGCCTCAGCATGCTCGCGCAAGTCCGCCCATGCCGCCCGCTCTCTCCCAGGCGTTCCTGACCCAGCGCGCCAAGGCGCAAGGCGAGCCTGATTGGTTGACCGACGCCCGCATCGGGGCCTTGTCGAGCTACCAAGCGGCCGAGCAGCCCAAGTGGCGCAGGACGGACCTGAGCGCGTTGGACGTCGAGGGGCTGGCGCTTCGCGCCTCGTCCAGCAAGCCGACTCACCGCGCGCACGCGAAGGCCCCCGGCGTCGTCCACTTGCCACTTGCGCAGGCCGCCAGTGAACACCCGGACCTCCTGCGCGCCGCCATCACCGCGACCATTCCAGAGGAAGACAAGTGGTCGCGCCTCCAGCGTTCGCTCTGGAACGATGGGTCGCTCCTTTTCATCGAGAAGGACACTCGAGTCGAGGAACCCATCCAGCTCGACGCCCGCCACGGCCACGATGGCGCGGTGCTGCGTGACATGATCATGATCGAGCGCGGCGCGAGCGCCAGCGTCGTGGCGCGCAGCAGCGGGGCGGGACCCGGCGCTCTCTCCATGGAGAGCATCGACGTGGACGTGCGCGACAACGCGTCGCTCTCGCTCTCCACGCTGCAAGACCTCGACCGCGGCGCGATGGTCCTCGCGAACCGCCGAGCGACGCTCCGCCGCGACGCGCGTCTAACGTGGATCGATGGCCAGTTCGGCGCGCGGACCGCCGTCTCGCTCAACGAGACGAGACTCGAAGGCCAAGGCAGCAGCCTGTCGTTCCTTGGCGCGTTCTTCGGGAGCACCGACCAGCACCACGACATCACGACCAGCGCGCTGCACGTCGGCGCGAACACGTCGAGCCAGCTCCACATGAAGGGAGCGCTCAACGAGTCCGGCTACGCCGCCAACTACTCGATCGTGAACATCGGCGAGCACGCCAAGAACTCGTCGGGGCACCAGCACCAGCAGACGCTCCTCCTGTCAGACAAGGCGCGTGCGGACGCCATTCCCAAGCTCGACGTGGAGAACAACGACGTCTCGGCCAGCCACGGCGCGACGGTTGGCCAAGTGGATCCCGAGCAAGTGTTCTACTTGCGCTCGCGCGGCTTCAGCGACTTCGCGGCCAAGCGCCTCATCGTCGAGGGATTCTTCGAGCCCCTCCTCGTGGCCATCCCGGTAGAGGACGTGCGCGAGCAGTTGAGACAAGCGATCCTTGCGAGGCTGCGCGGATGAACCTTTCTCCATCCATCGCCAAGACACTAATAATCCAAGACACCAAGACTCTTGGTCTTGGCTTCTTGGCGTCTTGGCTTCTTGGCGATATCATTGGAGGCGACACGTTCTGCTGAATGTCGCCAAGCTCCGCCAAGATTTCCCCATCCTCCAGCGCAAGCTCACGAACGGGAAGCCGCTCGTCTATCTCGACAATGCGGCGACGACGCAGAAGCCCACGCAGGTCATCGACGCGATGGACCGCTTCTACCGCGAAACGAACTCGAACGTGCACCGCTCCATCCACGAGCTTGGCGAGCGCTCGACCGAGCAGTACGTCAAGGCGCACGAGAAGGTCGCAGAGTTCATCGGTGCTGGCTCGATGGACGAGATCGTCTTCACCAAGAACTGCACCGAAGCGCTCAATCTCGTCGCGTACTCACGCGGCCTGCGCGAGCTGAAGCCTGGTGACGAGGTCATCATCAGCCAGATGGAGCATCACAGCAACTTCGTGCCGTGGCTCGAGGTCTGCCGTATCACTGGCGCCAACCTCCGCATCGCACCCATCACGCGAGCTGGCGAACTGGACTATGACGCGTACGCCAAGCTGCTCTCACGAAGGACGAGGATCGTGGCCATGACCGCAGCCAGCAACGTGCTCGGCAGCTTCGTGGACGCCAAGCGCGTGAGCGCGTTGGCCCACGAAGTGGGAGCGGAAGTGCTCATCGACGCTGCACAAAGCGTGCCCCACGAGCGCACTGCCGTCCGTGAGAGCAGCACGGACTTCCTCGCTTTCAGCGGGCACAAGATGCTCGGGCCAACCGGCATCGGAGTGCTCTATGGTCGAAGGACTTCGCTGGAGAGGATGGAGCCCTTCCTCTTTGGCGGAGAGATGATCGGTCGCGTGACGAACGACGGCGCGACGTGGAACGAGCTTCCCTGGAAGTTCGAGGCCGGCACGCCGGCGATCGCGGAGGCCATCGGGCTCCACGCTGCGATAGAGTATCTCCAGACCGTCGGCATGGATGACATCCGTCAGCACGAGCGCAAGCTGGTCTCAGTCGCCTACGAGCGCCTCGCCAAGATCCCGGGCCTCCGCATCCTTGGGCCGCCTGCGGACCGTCGCGGCGGGCTCCTTGCTTTCGACGTCGAAGGCATCCACGCGCACGACCTGGCGTCGCTCCTCAACGATCAAGGCGTGGCCGTCCGTGCGGGCCACCATTGCGCGCAGCCACTCATGACGCAGCTTGGCATCGCGAGCACCACGCGCGCGAGTTTCTACTTGTACAACACGAGCGCCGAGGTCGAGGCGCTTGGGGCGGCGGTCGAGCGGGCGCGGGAGGTGTTCCAGCTGTGATGGCATTGACGCCTGCGGCGCTGGACGCCAACACGCCAACACGCGAACACGCGACCCTCACCATCAGTGGCGTGTTCGCGTGTTCGCGCGTTCGCGTTCCCCCCGGAGGGCAGTGCGGATGAGCGGCTTTGGTTCAAGTGGTGAAGATATGTACCGCGAGCACATCCTCGACCACTACAAGCACCCCCGCAACTTCGGCGTGGTGAAGGACCCAAGTGTTGACCACGAGGCCAACAATCCGCTGTGCGGCGACTCCATCCGCCTGACGTTCCTCGTGGACAAGAACGACGTCCTGGAGGACGTGAAGTTCAGTGGCCGCGGTTGCGCCATCAGCCAAGCCAGCGCGTCCCTCCTTACCTCGCGCGTCAAGGGCAAGTCCCTCGCAGAGATCAAGATGATCGACCGCGAAGAGGTCGTGCACATGCTTGGCATCCCCATCAGTCCCGTGCGCCTCAAGTGCGCATTACTATCACTCGCGGTCCTCCGCGAGGGCATCGAGATCTACGAGAAGAAGCTCTCGCCACCTGGTGAAACCCATGACCACGCCTGAACTAGAGATCAAGGACCTCCACGTCACCGTCGATGGGAAGCCCATCCTGAAGGGTGTTGATCTCGTCGTCCGCAAGGGCGACGTGCATGCGCTCATGGGTCCCAACGGCTCGGGCAAGAGCACGCTCTCCTACACGCTGATGGGGCACCCCAAGTACGAGATCACGAGGGGCGACATCCTCGTGAAGGGCGAGAGCATCAAGGGCCTCGCGCCAGACGAGCGCGCCCGCGCTGGGCTCTTTCTCGCGTTCCAGTACCCCATGACCATTCCCGGCGTCACGGTCCAGAACTTCCTTCGCGCCGCGTACAATGGCGCCAAGAAGAAGGACCTCACGCCACTCGAGTTCAACATGGTCCTCATCGAGAAGATGAAGAAACTCGGCGTGGAGCCAGCCTTCGCGCGGCGCTACGTGAACGACGGCTTCTCGGGCGGCGAGAAGAAGCGCCTCGAGATCCTGCAGATGGCAGTGCTCGACCCGACCGTGGCCGTGCTTGACGAACCCGATTCTGGGCTGGACATCGACGCGGTGCGGGTGGTGGCCGATGGCATCAACACGTTCCGCGGCCCCGACAAGGGCGTCCTCATCATCACGCACTACCAGCGCATCCTCAACTACGTGAAGCCCACGCACGTCTCGGTCTTCATGGAGGGGCGCGTCGTCAAGGAAGGCGGCCCCGAGCTTGCGTTCCTGCTCGAAGAGCGCGGGTACGATTGGCTGAAGCCGGCGGCGTAGCCCTCACGTTCCTGCGAGTTTCCCACGCGTGACGTCCCCGTACTTCACTGCGGTGAGGAAGAACCGCTCGCTGGTTGGGAGTTCGTACTGCACGTCCGCGCCGTAGTCGCGCTGGGCCCAGTGAAGCTCCAGCTCGCGCGTGCTCGCACCGTCGGACGTGGTCGTCAAGAAGCGGAACTCCATGCGCGCCGCCTCCATGTTGCCCCAACCCAAGCGTACTTGCTGATAACCCGCAAAGTGCGCGTTCGCGCGCACGACAGACTTGCTTGATGGGTTTCCGTCAAGGAAGGTCGTCTCGTTGTAGGAGAACGTGCCGTTGCGGAGGAAGCGAAGCCGCGGCTCGGCCGGGTCGAACCCGAGGCTCATGCGGCCACCGATGTACGTGAGGTTGTACCGGGCCAGCGTGTCCCCGTCGATCCAGCTTTGATAACGGATCTTCGGAGGATTTCCGACGACGCCCTCCGTCTCCTCGATCAGGAGGAGCCGGTGCCCAGGCGTGAGCGCTTCGCGCAGCACGCGGACCGTGCGGAAGGCCGACTGGTTAGACTGGTAGTCCCACCCGTCGCCCACGTGCCACGGCTGGGTCATGACGTACCCGGAGTCGTTCAGGTCGGGGGGGGTCACGACAGGAACGACGGTGGGCGGCTGCGCCGTCACGTCCGTGGGCACGGCGCAGGGCGAGCACTCGTTGGCGCTTCTTCCAAAGCACCCTGACGTGAGGAGCACGAGGAGCGCGAGCGGCAACCAGCGCACGGGAGCGGTGCACGCGCCCCGGCATGAATAATCTGCGCTGGTGGCGCCCCCGGGCCTTTATGTAGGAAGTCCCCGTACGCGGCCCGATGAAGGTCGAGAACGGCGATCGAGTCGGCGTCCGTTACACGGGGCGTCTGGACAACGGTGAGGTCTTTGACACGAACGCGGAAGGGAGCGAGCCCCTCGAATTCCGCGTGGGGTCTGGTCAAGTCATTCCTGGGTTCGACAGCGCCGTCCTCGGCTTGGGCAAGGGGGACTCAATAACGGTCCGGATCCCCCCTGAAGACGCGTATGGGGCGCGTGACGAGCGCCTCGTCACGAAGATCGACCGAGCACTCTTCGAGGGCGGTGAGATCTCTGTCGGCCAGCACCTCGACCTGGAGGACGAGGGGGGCAACGTGTACCACGCGGACGTCGTCTCCTTCGACGAGGGCACTGTGACGGTGGACCTCAACCATCACCTCGCGGGGCAAGCGCTCACGTTTGACATCAAGGTCGAAGCGATCGCTCGGGAATGACATCGTGAGCGACGTTCCTTCCCGCGGCAGATCCCCGAGCGGGGTTTCCCCCGAACCCCCTTCCCCAAGCCACGGAGACCACTGGCTCGCGGCCCTCGCGCAGGACGACCCCCGCTTGCAGGACGCGCTCGCGATTCCCGTCGATGCGCCCGCGGGACTGAAGCTCCATCGCCTGCCGCTGACGGAAGCGCTGGACATGGTGCAGGTCACGCGCGACCGCCGCCTCGTCACCGCGTACCCCGAGCCACTCGCGACCACGCTCGTGCAGGGCGTGCGCCCGCGCGAGCTGAGCTTGTGGGAAACGCGCGCGGAAGGCTGGCTCACGGTCGAGCATGATGCCGTCGGCGCGCTGACGTTCTTCGTGACGGACCTCGCCGAGAATGCGCCGCGCTACGCGGCCGCAGGCACGCGCGCGGGCATGGACGTCGAATTGGCGGGCATCGCGTATGCACTGGCCCGTTCGGTCGGCACCGCTCGCGCATCGCTCCCGCCTCGCATCGAGCCCGCCGGCAGGACGGACGCGCGGTTCTTGCCAGACGACTATGCTTTCGAAGCAGAAGTCGTGGACGTGGCACCAAGCGGCGAGGGCGAGGTCCTGGAGCTCATGTTCCAAGGGGGCCTGTCGCTGCCCGTCGTGTGGCGCGGGCGTTCTGGCGTAGAGCCTGGCGGCCACGTGAAGGGCCACCTCTGGCTGACGGGCCGCCTCCCCGATGGCCCAACTTCGAAAGCACAATAAGGCCAGACGGGGAAGCGGGCCGGGTAGCCTATGTCCGCCGTTCGCGCTTGGGCCATGCTGACCATCGTACTCATCGGGGCGCTCGCAAGCGCAGGTTGCGTCAAGAAGGACCCCGAGCCGACTCTGACCACGCCGACCATCGACACTACGCCCACGGGCGAGGCGACGCCGCCCACTGGCACTGGCGGGAACACCACGACGCCCACCCCGAACCCCGAAGCGGTGAAGGACAAGGGCGCCATCCAGGGGCCGTTCGAGAAGACGTGGCCGATTCCCGTGCCAATCATCTCGCCTCGCTCCGTCACGGTCCTCTTCAACGTCACTGGCGCCCAACCGGGCGCTCCGGCCACCGCCTCCGTGTAC